>JAHEKO010000366.1:0-1814 GCA_024638355.1 Acidobacteriota bacterium | reverse complement strand
CTGCAACGCTCGTGGATCGGCCTCTTCGAGCGAGTCGCTCCGCGCGGCAAGTGGTGCATCTTCTACGATCCCATCCTCGCCACCAGCCAGCGCGGCCTGGTCAGGGAGGGCGGCGCGGTCGATTTCTCGCGTCCCAAGCTGTTCCGCTTGTGGCGGCGGGACCTGAGATACCTCCGGAGCTACTTCGACCATCCTCAGTACTGGCGCATCGGCGGACAACCGGTGATCTACGTCTGGGCGTCCTTCGCGCTGCGGGGCGCGGACAAGGCCTTCGCGCACGCGCGCAAACAGGGCCTCTACGTGCTGGCCGACATCCTCGGCTCCGACGTCCTGCCGCCCCATGCGAACGGCGTGACCGGCTTCACCGTCGGCATTCCGAGCCTGGAGCGTCGTAGCTACCGCCTGCCCGACCTGATGCCCACCTTCCGGCGACGCTACCGCAAGGCGGCGGCCTCGGCCTTCGACCACATCCCTGCCGGCAGCTGCCAGTACGACGACACCGCCTTTCTGGCGGCGCGCGGCCGCGGCGAGACGCCGCTCCAGGTGCTGGCCGCCAACCGGCGCGAGGTCGAGCGCTTTCTCGCGCTCGCGCTCTCCTTCGCCCGGCCCATCGACGGCACGCGCTATGTCTTCTGGGGGACGCTCAACAACTGGGCCGAGGGGACCTCGCTCCTGCCCACGCGCAGCTGGGGCCGGGAGTTTGGAACCCGCCAGATCGGCCACTACCACTTCGCGCACCTGGAAGCGGTGCGCAACGTTCTCTTCAGCTAGCCTGCCCTTCTGCAGCGCGGCGGGGTTAGAATGGCTCAGCCGTAAGGTTCAAGGAGCTTTGGTGTCAGCTGGGGGGCTGATGAGATTTCTTCTGTTGTTGCTGGTGGTGGGCGTGGGGGCGTGCGGCGCTCCGGGGTGGGCCCAGGAGCCGAGTGAGCCTCGCGCGGACCCGGTACCGAGCGCCGACTCCTTCGACGTCGCCGCTGAGACTCGCGCCTATCTCGATCGCCTGACGCCCGAGCAGCGGCAGCGCTCGGACGCCTATTTCGAAGGCGGCTACTGGCTGCAGCTCTGGGGTCTGCTCTACGCCCTGGGCGTCGGCTGGCTCCTGCTCGGCAGCGGCCTCTCCGCCCGCATGCGCGACCTCGCCGAACGGCTCGGCCGCTGGAAGCCCCTGCAGACCGTCCTCTACGTCGTCCAGTACCTGGTCGTCGCCACGCTGCTCTTCTTCCCCCTTACCTACTACCAGGGCTTCGTGCGCGAGCATCAGTACGGCCTGGCCACCCAGAGCTTCGGCCCCTGGCTCACCGAGCAGCTGATCGGCCTCGCGGTGAGCGCGGTCATGCTGTCGCTCTTCCTGGTGCCCTTCTACGCGGTACTGCGCCGGGCGCCCCGCACCTGGTGGGTCTGGGGCTCGCTGGTCGGTGTCGTCTTTCTGATCTTCGCGATCCTCATCGGACCCGTCTACATCGACCCGCTCTTCAACACCTACGAACCGCTCGAGGACGCGCAGGTGAAGGAGTCGATCCTGTCGCTCGCTCGCGCCAGCGGTATCGAGACCGACCGCGTCTATCAGTTCGACGCATCGCGGCAGACCACCCGCATCAGCGCCAACGTCAGCGGCTTCGCCGGCACCATGGCCATCCGGCTCAACGACAATCTGCTCGAGCGCTGCTCACAGGAGGAGATAGAGGCCGTCATGGCGCACGAGATCGGCCACTACGCGCTGAACCACATCTACGAGTCGCTCCTCTTCCTCGCCCTCTTGCTGGTCGCTCTGCTCCTCTTCATTCATCTGACCTTCGAGCGAGTGATCGCACGCT
>JAHEKO010000365.1:1745-4350 GCA_024638355.1 Acidobacteriota bacterium | reverse complement strand
GCGGCGATCGAGCGGCTCGGGGCGGAGTCCTACGACCTCGTGCTGACCGACCTGAAGCTCCCCGGGGCTTCGGGCATCGAAGTGCTCGAAGCCAGCCGCAACCGCCAGGCGGCCACGCCGGTGGTGGTGATGACCGGCTACGGCACCGTCGAGGCGGCGGTCAAGGCGATGAAGCTCGGGGCGATCGACTTTCTGGAGAAGCCGGTGGACATGGAGGAGCTCATCGCCCTCGTCCGCTCGCTCCTCGGCGGCGAAGCCGAGTCCTTCGCCCTCGGTCCCGAAGGCGGTCCGCAGATCGTCGGGCGCCATCCTCGAACCCGGGCCGCACTGCGGCTGGCCGAGAAGGTCGCGCCGACCGAGAGCACGGTGCTGCTGACCGGTGAGAGCGGCACCGGCAAGGAGCTGTTCGCCCGCGCCATTCATGCGCTCTCCCCGCGCCGGAGCGGTCCCTTCGTGGCCGTCAACTGCGCGGCCATCCCCGAGGCGCTGCTCGAGAACGAGCTGTTCGGGCATGAGAAGGGAGCGTTCACCGGCGCCCATCAACGCCAGAGCGGCCGCTTCGAGCAGGCGCGGATGGGCACCTTGCTGCTCGACGAGGTAGGCGAGCTCAGCCTGGCGGTGCAGAGCAAAGTGCTGCGGGTCCTCGAGGAGCGCACCTTCGAGCGCGTCGGCGGCGGTCGCACGCAGAAGGCGGACGTGCGGCTGATCGCCGCGACGAATCGCAGCCTCGAGTCGATGGTCGACTCCGGGGAGTTCCGGGCGGACCTCTTCTTCCGCCTCGAGGTCTTTCCGATCGAGCTGCCGCCGCTGCGCCGGCGCGAGACCGACATACCGCTCCTCGCGCGCCATCTGCTGAAGGCGATCGCCGCGCGGCAGGGCGGCGAGCCGCTCCGGCTGACGCCCGACGGCGAGGCGGTGCTGACCAGCCAGCCGTGGCCCGGCAACGTGCGTCAGCTCGGCAATCTGCTCGAGCGAGCTTCGATCCTGGCCGAGGGGCGGACACTCGACGGCGCGCAGCTCCGCTCGCTCCTGGCGCAGACCGAGCGCCGGGACGAGGCCGAGCGGCTGCGGCAGGCTCTGCGGGAGACGGAGGGCGACAAGAAGCGCGCCGCTCGGCTGCTGGAGATGAGCTACAGCACGCTGCTGCGCCGGATCAAGGAGCACGACCTGGAGGGATACCCGAAGTACCGCACGTAGGGGGGCCGTCGGCATCTCGATCCCAGCTCACCGGGCGAGGGCTGGCGAGAAGGTCGGGCTAGCCGAGGCGGCGGCTCGCCTCGGCTGCGCCGATCTCGAACTCCATGACCGCGCGGGTGCCGCCGAGCGGCCTCGCCTCCAGAGTGAGGCGGCCACCGTGCAGGTCGACGATGCGGCGGGCGAGCGCCAGCCCCAGGCCCACGCCCTCGGCACGGCCGGTCGCGAAGGGTCGGAAGAGCCGCTGGCGCACCTCCTCGGGCACTCCCGGCCCACGGTCGTTGACGAGAAGCCGCACCACCGTCTCGCCGCGCCGGACCTCGACCGTCAGCGGACCGGAGCCTCCCGACTGGCGCTCGGCCTGGGCCGAGTTGTGCAGCAGGTTGCGTACCGCACGCTCGAGGAGCTGCGCGTCGCCCTTGATGTCGGCGTCGAGGTTCGGCTCGCAAACGACGTCGACGCGGATGCCCTCGAGCGCCGGATCGGCGGCGGCGCGCCGAGCCACGCCGGTCAGGTCGACCGTCTCGAGGCGGGTCGTTCCGGGGCGCGCGAAGGAGAGGAAGTCCTCCAGCACGCGCTGGAGGTGATCCGCCTCACGGTGGAGCTCGCCGAGATAGTCGGTGATCGACTCGTCCTCCGGCGCTTTCTGGATCAGCCGGAGATACCCCTTGAGGGTACCGAGGCTGTTGCGCATCTCGTGCGCCAGGCCGGCGGCGAGCTCGCCCACCTGCGAAAGGCTGGCCGCCAGCTGCTCCTCCTCGGCGCGGCGGCGGGCCTCGGTGAGATCGGTGAACAGGATCAGATAGCCGCGCACGCCGCCGTCGTCCCGGCGCAGCGAATGGGCGGTCAGCCCGAGCGTGCGCTGTTCGTGATCCGGGCCCAGTTGGATCTCGCGCCGGTGAACCGCCTGCCCCGTCTCCACCACCTCGCGGACCACCTCGAGCAACTCCGGGTGCTCGCCGATCGCCTCGTCGAGGGACGCGCCGGTCGGCCGCGGGCGGGGCCCGAGAAGGGCGGAGCCGGCGCGGTTCAGATTCAGTAGCCGCGCGTGCCGATCGAGCAGCAGCATGCCGCTTTCGAGGCTCGGCCCGAGCGTTCTCTCGAGCGCCGCGATGTCGTCTTCGGCGCCGCCGGTGGCCGGCTCTTGCAGCGCCTTGAGGGCGCTTTCGAAGGTGCCGATCAGGAAGTCCATCTCGTCCCTCTCGCCGGCCTCCTCGGGACGCACCTGCCGGGCGCGCTCGAGCATGGTCTCGTAGGGCGCGACCAGCCCGCGCACGAAGAAGATGACCAGAACGAGCAAGCCGCCGTTGACCGCCGCCACCAGCCAGGTCAGGGTGCGCACCCGCTCCCGCTCGCCGCCGAGCCGGCCGGCTTCGAGGTCGACGCGCACGTACAGGGAGCGAAGCTTGCC
>JAHEKO010000365.1:0-1645 GCA_024638355.1 Acidobacteriota bacterium | reverse complement strand
CGCAGCCAGTACCAGAAGTTGATGGTGAGCACGAGGCCGCCGGCGCCGATCAGCACTCCGGTCACCGCCTCGAGGAAGGTGGTGCGCGGCAGCCACGGCTGGAGCGCCAGACCGAGAACGACGCCGGGCAGGGTGATCTTGTCGGGCAGCAGGTAGTGATCGGCGTCGATCATCGCCAGTGCCAGCATGAGGCAGCAGAAGAGCGCCCCGATCGCCGCTTCCATCGTCAATCCGAAGCGCGCCGCGCAGGCGATGAAGAGGCCGGCGGTGGTCAGCTCGATCAGCGGGTAGCGCCAGGAGATCGGCGCTCCGCAGCGGCCGCAACGACGGCGTAGCAGGAGAAAGCTGAGGACCGGGATGTTGTCGAGGAAGCGGATCTCGCCGTCGCAATACGGACAGCGCGAGCGCGGCATCACGATCGATCTGCCGGCCGGCAGTCGGTGAATGACGACGTTCAGGAAGCTGCCGAAGATGAGCCCGAGGACGGCCGCGTACAGGAAGAGAAACGGCGTGGGCACGGCAGGATTCTACGTGAGGCCGGGTCGGCGCGACCCGCGGCTCAGTTCGTGGCGCACGCCCGCACCAGGTCGACCGTGGTCCGCACGCCTTCGGCGAAGGCGCGCACCGAGATCTTCTCGTTGGGGCCGTGGATGCCCCGCATGTCCGACCCGTCGAGAACGAAGGGCGAAAAGCCGTAGGCCGGGATCGAGCGCTCGCGAAAATAGCGCGAGTCGGTGACCCCGGCGATGAACGTCGGCACGAGCGGAGCGCGCGGGCCGAGGAACGACTCGAGGCAGCGGTAGATCTCGGTGTCGGTGGGAGACGCTGCGACTTCGGGCGCGCTCAAGACGACTTCGACCTCGACGTCGGGTCCGAGAATCTCGCGCACGTCGGCGAGGAGCGCCTCGGCGTCGCTGTCGGGCAGCAGCCGGATGTCGATCAGCGCCTCGGCCCTTTCCGGGGTGACGTTGATGCGGTCGCCGCTCGCCAGAGTGTTGATCTGGATCGAGTCGACCAGGTAGCTCGGCTGCCCGGGCAGCAGGTCGCGGGCGGGCTCGGGCGAGGCCACGATTTCGTCGAGCCTCGAGACCATCCCCTGGAAGGCCGGTCCTTGATGCTCGGCGACGCTCTCGAAGTAGCGGCGTACCGGCGGCGAGATGCGGAACTCGAGCGGCCGATCGGCGAGCCGGGCGAGCGCGCGCACGAGCCGGTGGGGCGCCGAGTGGAGGTTGAGAGTCGAGCCGTGCCCGCCGCGTCCGTGCGCCGAGACCTCGAGCCAGAGCGGTCGCTTCTGGGCGACCTCGATTCCCCACCACATGAGCCTCTGGTCGTAGACGCGGTTGTTGCCACCCTCGCCCAGCACCGCGGCTACCGCCTGGAAGAGATCGCCGTACGCCTCGAGCAGCCAACCGGTCCCCTCGGTGCCGCCGGTCTCCTCGTCGGCGACGGCCAGAAAGACGACGTCGCGGGCCAATGCCACGCGATTCCGGCGCAGCTCCAGAAAGGCCTCGAGGTGGGCGATGCCGAGGGACTTGACGTCGACCGCTCCGCGGGCCCACAGCCTGCCATCCCGCACTTCGGCGGCGAACGGCTCGGAGGTCCAGCCGGGGCCCGGTGGCACCACGTCCATGTGGTGCACGAGGAC
>JAHEKO010000024.1:13606-17660 GCA_024638355.1 Acidobacteriota bacterium | reverse complement strand
GCGGACCGGCCCTGGCCGATCAACCCGGCGATGAGCCCGGTCAGGACGTCGCCGGTGCCCCCGGTGGCCATGCCGGGATTGCCCGTCGGGTTGATCGCGATGCCGTCGACATCACCGATCAGGCTCAGATGCCCCTTCAGCACGACGACGCCGCCGCTGCGCACTACCGCTTCGCGGACGGCCGCCGGCCGATCGTCGAGTATGCGTGCCTTGTCCCAGTCCAGAAGGCGCGCGAGCTCCATCGGGTGAGGCGTCAGAACCAGCTGCGCGCGACTTTCCCGCAGCTCGTCGATGCGACCGGCGAAAGCGTTGAGCCCGTCGGCATCGAGAACCACCGGACGCTCCGATTCGACCGCCAGCCGGCGCACCAGCTCCACGGTGGACGCGCTCGAGCCCAGGCCGGGGCCGAGCGCCAGGACCTGCCGCTCACCCAGCGCGTCGAGGATCAACTCCAGAGCCTCGGGTCCGAGCCCGCCATCCTCGGAGATCGGCAGGTCCAGGGTCATGCTCTCGAGCGAGGACGCCTCGAGCACCGTCAGAAGCGGATGAGGCACCGCGACCGTCACCAGGCCGGCGCCCGAGCGCAGGGCGGCGCGGGTGGCCAGCAGGGCGGCCCCCGACTTGCCCACCGAGCCGGCCACGATCAGGGTATGGCCGTACGACCCCTTGTGACCCTCGGCCTCCCTGGGCTGCAGTAGGAGGCCCGTCTCCGGCGCGGAGAGGAGCCGCAGGTCGCCTTCCGCCTGGTCGAAGAGCCACTGCGGGACACCGAGGTCCGCGACCAGCAGCTCGCCGACTGCGCCCGCGGCGGGGGGCAGGAGATGCGCGATCTTGGGCGCGCCGAACGTCACCGTCAGATCGGCGACGACGTGCGCGCCGAGAGGTCGACAGTCGCTGCCCGAGAGCCCCGACGGCAGGTCGACCGCTACCACCGGCGCCGACGCTTCGTTCAGGGCTTCGACCACCGCGGCGAAGAGACCCTCGAGCGGACGCCCGAGCCCGGTGCCGAAGAGCGCGTCGACCAGCAGGTCGGAGCGGCCGGCGACGGCCATCGCCCGCGCCAGGTCGGCCTCGCTCTCGACCGGCTTCGCCCCCAGGCCGATGCGCTCGCAGATCGTCTGCTGAACGCCGGCATCGCCGTCGAGCGCCTGCCTGGGACCCACCAGGAAGATCTCGACGGCATAGCCGCGAGCCGCGAGCTGGCGGCCGATGGCGAGTCCGTCGCCGCCGTTGTTGCCCGGGCCGCAGAAGATCGCCGCCGAGGTCACCTCCGGGAAGCAGTCGCCGATGCCGTCGGCGACCCCGATGGCGGCGTTCTCCATCAGCACCAGACCCGGTACTCCGAGCTCGTCGATCGCGCGCCGATCGACCTCCCGCATCGCTTCCGCGGTCAGTACCTTCATCGCCCTCCTCCACCGTTCAGGCGTCCCCAGCTCGAGAGCAGGCCGCGGGTGCGCGGGCAGGGCGGCAAGGGCGAGGCCGCCAGGTTGCCGATCAGCTCTTCGAGATCGTCCGGCGTATCGACGTCCGCGGCCTCCGCGAGGAGGGCCGGCTCGAAGCCGAGCTCGTGGCAGCGCGCTACGGTTTCGGCGAGCACCCGCGGGCCGCTCCACGGAATTCCGTCGAACAGGCGCCGGTCGAGGCGCTCGGAGCGCACGGCGATCAGGTAGTAGCCACCGTCGTGGGCCGGACCGAGCACCACGTCGCTGCCGGACTCGACCCGCTCGAAAGCCTCCTCCACCGCTTGCCGCCTCAGCAGAGGATGGTCGCTGCCGACCGCCGCCACCGTGGAGAAGGACCCTCCGGCCTCCTCGAGAGCGCGGAACAGGCGCTCCCCCAGATCGCTCCCGATCTGCCTGAAGCCGGGCACCGGCGCGCCCGGAAGCGGTTCGTCGTCGAGCAGGTCCCAGGCGATCCGCAGCTCGTACTCCCCGCGTATCAACCCCTCGAGCAGGTCGTCACGGAAGGCGGCGTGAAGCTCGGCCGCCTGGTCCGGCGTCAGCTCGCCGATCAGGCGAGTCTTGACTCGACCGGGAGTCGCGGGCTTGGTGAACAACGTGAGGCAACGATCCCACATTTCATTCTTCATTTCAGCTAGAATAGGCCGAGTCCGCGACAAGACAAGGGTGAGCGTGTGAAGGTGAAGGAGGCGTGATGACCAAGTGGGAGTACAAGATTATTAATATTCGGAGCGAGAACTACCGCCTCGACCCGAACGCGGCGCCGCAGCTCGACCTGCTCGGCGAGAGCGGGTGGGAATTGATCTCGATCACCTCCGTCAACTTCAAGAGCGGGGCCACCGACAACATCGCCATGGTCTTCAAGCGGCCCGTCGCGGACTGAGCGCGAGCCTCGGATCAGCCGGAGCTCTCCCGACCGGCTCTGGAGCGGCCGCCCCAGCGCCGGGCCAGCTCCAGGCCGATCGCCAGCCCAGCCAGACCGGCGCCCCACGCCGGGCTCCGCACCGAGAGGCCGGTTTCCGCGCGGATCGACCGCCGGATTCGCCGCCACGCCTCCGCCACGACGGCTCTGCGGCTCTCCACTGCGGCGTCGGGGGACGAGCTTCGAGTCCTCACGGCGCCGCCCTACTCCGGCTCGGAGCCGGGCAGAACGTCTTCGCGCAGCCACGAGCGGTGACTCTCGATTCTCTTGGACACCGTCTGCACCGGACTCTCGATCTTGACGAGGCAGGCGCGGCCCACGAGCACGAAGACGAGGGTGAGAAGCAGGAACGCGCCGGTCCCCGAGAGGACGGCCCCCCAGCGCGGCAGCCAGAGGGCGAGAACCTCGATCAAGCCGTAGAAGAGCGCCCCGACCGTCCAGAAGCCGAAGAAGCCGGCGACCGCCAGCCAGATCGCTCCGCGCTTGAGCTGGTTGGCCGAGCCGCGCAGGTCGGCGCCGAGCGCCTCGAGCTCCGCGGTGAGGAGCTCGATCAGGGCCTGGCCCAGGGCGCCGAGGCGTGCCCGCCAGCCCCTCGCCATCAGCTTCCGACCAGGATCTCGCGGGTGACGAACGACTCGTTGGCGCCGAACTCGTCGCGCACTCCGACCCCCACCCGGTGGCCGCCCTTTCTCATCTGCAGCTCGGTGCGCATCAGCGGGTATCTCTGGCCTCGCAGCAGATCGATCTTGTCCGCGGGGATGCGCAGACTGAGCGGCACTTCGGTGACGTCGGCCAGGTCACCCTCCGCGTCCATGGCCGAGAAGAAGAGCTTCAGGCTGCCGACCCAGACATCGTTCTGTTCCACCAGAACGACCTCGTCGAACGGGACCGTAACGGCGATCGGCACCATGTAGTGCTTTTCGCCGGCGCGCCCCTCGCCGAGAGCGATCTGCACGCCGAGCGGATTGCTGCCCACGTTGTAGCGCAAGGTTGAGATCGTGCCGTCGCTCATTCGCGTGTAGGTGCTGCGGTCGCGATAGCCCATCCGATGCCGCACGCTGAGCTTCTTGCCGTTCGGCTTGGGGTCCTTGAGCTCGACCCGAATCTTGTAGTAGCGGCCATCGCCGGCGTGCGACGGCGTGTAGCCGAGGGAGTAGTAGTTGGAGAAATCGGCGGCGACCTGGCCGAGCCGCTCGCCGACGTCGTTCGTGTTGATGATCGCGAAGCCCCCGGTCTGTTCGGCGAGAAACTGCAGCGGGCTCTGCAGGTTGCTGATGTGGATCTGGTCGACCTGCGTGTCCATGCCCGGCTGCAGATTGGCCGTCGCCCTCTCCGCAGTGCCGCTCGAGTAGACCCGAAGGCCGGCCGCGTCGATCGTGTAGAAAGTGACGCGGCCGGTGCTCGCGGCGTGGGCCAGCGTGCGGAAGTCGCGCTGCAGGCCGTGGTCTCGCATCTCGGCCAACACCGACGAGTTCTGGAACTTCATGCTGATCGCGTGGTAGAGGTCTTCGCCCGCGGTCATCTCGAGACCGTCGCTGACGTACAAAAGCGCCTTGCGCCCCGGCAAGCCCGCCAACGTCTCGACGAAGTCCTTGAGCGCGGTCACCGTGAACGACAGGTCGTTGAAGCGCGACTCCGCGTACTGCTTGACGCGCCACTGGATGTCGTTGAT
>JAHEKO010000024.1:9412-13506 GCA_024638355.1 Acidobacteriota bacterium | reverse complement strand
GACAGAATCCTACCACTGGCGGCGTCGTACACCGCCACCACGCCCTGGTGGTCCTTGCGGCGCAGACGCAGCCGGGTCTCGTAGCGTCCGACCTGCCCGGCCTGCGGCTCGCTGGCCGTCTCGACGGCGATCGGGATCACCGGGATCTCGGCTCGCTGGCCGTCCTCGTCGATGACCGCGATGCGCAGCTCGAGCTGCGACACGAAGCCCTCGGCGGCGGGCAGGAAGGTGATCTCTTCGAGCGGTAGCAGCAGGGTGAGGCCGACGTCCACGCGCCTGCGGCCCGCTCGCTCCGGCTCCCCCACCTCGACACCCAGCGAGCCGTCCGCGGGGCTGTTGCCGAAGAGCAGCGAGCTCTCCACCGCCATCGTCACCTCTCGCTGCCGCGAGCTGTCGAGGTAGCCGGCGCGGCTGCGCACCCGGAACTCCGGATTGCTCAGCTCGATCTTCACGTCGTGGCGCCGGTCGTCCCACTCGCGGCCGGGTGTAAAGCCGAGCCAGTAGTAGGAGCGGGTGTCCGAGACGACCTTCTCGAACGCTTCGAGCCGCTGGGCATTGAGGAAGGCGCGGCCGCCGGTGCTCCGGGCCAGGCGCTCGAGCGTGAAGTGGTTCTCCTGCTCGCGCAGGAAGGTCCGGTTGGAGACGTCGGTCGGATCGGGAGCCCCCGCCGTGGTGACGTCGGTGAGTCCCTCGCGAGCCAGGCCGGGTACGTCCACCGGATAGAGGGTGTAGCCGAGCAGGTTGGCGGTGTCGACCAGGCGCCCGTAGAGGTCGTCGCCCTCCAGGCCCTCGCGATCGAGGATCAACCGGTCGAAGGTCGAATAGAGATACTCGACCGGGAAGTAGGGCCAGCCGCCGGAAAGCAGGAGCATCACCTTGCGCCCGGGCGGCTTGGCGAAGCTGCGCAGGGTGGCGGTGGCCGCGGCCACCGATCGGTCGAGCTGCTCGGCGAGCCGCTGCACGTAGAAGCGCTCCTGAGGTTCGAGCGACACGCGATCGATGTCGATCACGGTCTCGATGCTCAGCGTCTCGTCGAGCCGGGCCTGGCGGCGCTCGGCGAGCCGCTGGAGGCCGCCCGTCGGCCGCTCCCTGGCACGCTTGAAGACCCGCTCCAGCTCGCTCGGGGACTGACTCCAGTTGGACAGCATCTCGAGCTCGCGGCCGTCGAAGGCGACCACCGCCATCCGATCCTCGGGACCGAGCAGCGCCACGTCGTCGGCCAGGGCGTCGAGTACCCGATTGCGGTCCACCGAGATCGAGAAGTAGTCGTCGACGAACACCAAATAGCTGGTCTCGACCGGATTACCCGGCGCGAGCTGCGGTACCCCGGGAACCGGAGGCGGCTCCTCCGCGCCGTCGCGCACGGCGACCCCGCCGCGAACCTCGGAGAAGTAGTCGATCGGCACCTCCTCGCCATCGATCACGAGCCGGAAGTCGCCCGCTTCGAGGCCGGCGATCGGTAGGCCGCGGCGATCCGTGACCACCACCTCGAGATTGACGACGCGCACGTCGAGGACCTCGCCGAAGACGCCGGGAAGCGCGCTCGGCGGATTCTGAGCGGGGGCCGGAAGCGCGGCGAGCAGCAAGATGAGCGAAGCCAGAGCCGGATAGAGAGTTGCGGTTCGTTTCATGGGATTCCTTCCAGCGCGCCGGGAGGCGCGTGTGAGATTCTGGCTATCGTCAAAGCAAGAGCCATGCCCGCTCCCCGGCGGCCCAGCCCGCGCCTCGCGTGATCGACCTTGCGCCGAGCGCCCAGGGGTGAGCACGGCCAGGGCGTCGCCCGCGCCCGTGACGCTCGCTACCCCTCCGTGCGGCGCGGGCGGCGACGCGTGGCGGCGCGCCACCGCGGCGTACTCGGCCGGCCCCTCGCGCCGGTCCGGCTCGGCGCGCGGCACGGCGACAGGCTGGCAGGTGCCTCGCTCACTCGCCCTCCCCGGCCATCGGCGCCGCCAGGTAGAGGTGATCGACGGGGCCATGCCCCGACCCGATCGGAGCGGCCGCGGCGATGGCTCCGTGCAGATAGTCGATCGCCCGCTCCACCGACTCGCCCAGGGGTCGTCCGGCGGCCAGGCCGACCGCCACCGCGGACGACAGGGTGCACCCGGTGCCATGGGTCGAGCGGGTGTCGAGGCGCGGATGCTCGAAGCGGCGGATCGAACCCCGCTCGTAGAGCAGATCGACCAGGCGCGGACCCTCCCCATGACCGCCCTTGAGGAGAACCGCCGGCCCGCGCTCGGCCAGGGCGGCGGCCGCTCGCTCCCGCTCGGCCTCGCCGTCGACCGGCATGCCGGTCAGTCTCTCGGCCTCGGGCAGGTTGGGCGTGATCAGGGTCGCGCGCGGTACCAGCAGCGCCGACAGCGCCGCTACCGCTTCCTCACGCAGAAGGGCGTCGCCGCTCTTGGACACCATCACCGGATCGAGCACCACCGGCACCGCGGTCCGCGCCGCGAGTCCTTCGGCCACCGCCTCGATGATCTCGACGTTCGCCAGCATGCCGATCTTGATCGCGTCGGCCCCGATGTCGTCGAGCACGGCCTCCAGCTGCCGCGCTACGATCTCGGCCGGGATCTCGTGAACGGCGGTCACCGCCCGGGTATTCTGCGCGGTCACGGCGGTGATTACGCTCGCGCCGTAGGCGCCGAGCGCGGCAAAGGTCTTGAGGTCGGCCTGGATACCGGCTCCGCCGCCGGAGTCGGAGCCGGCGATGGTCAGGACGCGCGGACGGGCCATCATCGGCTCTCGGCGGCGACCACCTCCGCCGCCCGCCGCCCCACGTGCCACCGCCAGAGGCCGAAGAGCAGCAGGAGGAGCAGCACGCTGATCCCCTGGGCGACCGTGAAGGAGCCCAGCAAGCGATCGTCTTTGGCGCGGAAGAACTCGACCAGGAAGCGCTCGACCGCCATGAGAGACAGCACGCAGTAGGCGATGGTGCCCGGCGCCACCCGCCGGCGGATCAGCCGCACTCCCAAGAGCCAGATGGCCAGGCAGATCAGCGTCTCGTAGAGCTGGGTCGGATGAACGCGAAGCAGCTCGTCCGCCGGCACCTCCGGCGCCACCGCAGCCGAGTACTCGCGCCGCAGGAACCCCGCCGTGGTCGGTCCCGGAAGCCCGTACGGAAACGCGACACCCCAGGGCAGCCGGGTGGGCACGCCGTAGTCGTCCCCGACCAGGAAGCAGCCGATGCGGCCGACGGCGTAGCCGAGCGCGACCGTCGTCGCCGAGACGTCGAGCACCCGGGCCATCGGCAGCTTGCGGCGGCGCGCCGTCCACAGCAGGCTGAGCGCGCCGACGATCAATCCGCCGTACCAGACGAGGCCGGACCGCTGGATCAGCGAAGCGGGGTCGCCGTAGAGGATCGCGTAGTAGAGCTTGGCGCCGGCGATGCCGCCCAGCCCCGCCGCCAGCAGGAGGGCGCTCGCATCCTCCTCGTCGCCGATCTCGAGGCGCCCGAGACCCCACCGCAAGTGCATCCAGGAGAGGAGAAAGGCGAGCACCATCATGCCGCCGAACGGACTGATGGAGACCGGCCCGACCTTGAAGAGCTCCTCGATCATCGATCGTTGAGCGACCAGTCGTAGTCGAGGTATTTCACCGCAGGGTCGCGCTCGGCCAGGGTGGCGCGGAGCGGTCCCGCGACGTGCGGCAAGACCCACTCCAGCACCCTGCCACGGGCGAAGTAGGCGACCAGCGTGCTGCCTCCGGTGAAGTCGCCCGCGTACCACTTGAAGATCGACGACAGCCAGAGCGTGTTGTCCTCGTCGTCGTAGCGCAGCCCCTTGTCGGGATCTGCGAGAAAGGCGCGGGTGAGCTCGTCGAGCTGGCGGTCGAGGCGCGCCGGATCGAGGGGCTCGGCAGGCAGATCCGGGCAGCTCGCCGAGGCGCATACGACGGCGAAGTGGACCCGTGGATCGCCCAGGTCACGTCCGCGCCCTTCGATCTCGTCGAGGGTGAGCCGCTCGCCGGCGACCCGCCGCCGCTTGGCGTCGAAGAAGCCGTCGACCCCCTTCACCGACTCGAGCTCGGGGTAGAGCTCGAGCACGAACTCGGCGACGACCGCGTTGTAGGCGTTGCTCCAGAAGGCCAGCTGCTCGTCG
>JAHEKO010000024.1:0-9312 GCA_024638355.1 Acidobacteriota bacterium | reverse complement strand
CCGCTTGGCGTCGAAGAAGCCGTCGACCCCCTTCACCGACTCGAGCTCGGGGTAGAGCTCGAGCACGAACTCGGCGACGACCGCGTTGTAGGCGTTGCTCCAGAAGGCCAGCTGCTCGTCGCGGGTCCAGCCGTCGGGCTCGGCACTCTCGAGCGCCTGGAGGAAACCGTCCAGATCGGCGCGATCGGCGGCGAGCGCGGCGTAGTCGAGGCCGCCGTCGCGCGCGTGCCGCTCGAGAAGGCGAGCCCACGAAGCGGTGTCGAACGCCGGGTCGGACGCGCTCATGGCCGGAGACGGGAATCCCGAAGAAGACGCCGCGATCGCGGCGAGCAGAAGCAGCAGGCTGAGCACTCTCTGGGTCATGATCTCGAGGGGCCGGTCCCCGGACACCCGGAATATACGTCAGAGCGGCCCGCTCCGGCCGCCTCGCCGCCGACTCGCGTACAATTCGGCAGCCATGCCGACCCAGGCGACGTTCGAGGGCCTCGAGAAGCTGCGTGAGCTCATGTCCCGCAAGTCGTCCGGCGGACGTTGGCTGGTTCTGACCCACGACAACCCCGATCCCGATGCGATCTCGGCCGCGGCGGCGCTCAGCCGGCTCCTCCGCGTCGTGTTCAAGCGCCGCGTAACGACTGCGTACGGCGGCATCATCGGTCGCGCCGAGAACCGCGAAATGGTGCGCGTGCTGGGTATTCGGCTGAGCCATGTCCGTCACTTGAACTGGAAGCATTACAGGCACTTCGCCCTCGTCGACACGCAGCCGACCACCGGCAACAATCAGCTGCCCGACGAGCTGCCGCCGACGATCGTCTTCGACCACCACCCGATTCGCAAGGCGACCCGGAGCGTGCCGTTCGTCGATGTCCGCACCGAATACGGCGCGACGGCGACAATCGTCGCCGAGTACCTCGAGGCCAGCGGGCTCCAGCCTTCCCGGCGCACCGCCACGGCTCTGGTCTACGCGATTCGCTCGGAGACCCAGGACTTCGGCCGCGAGTTCTCCAGCGCCGACCGGGAGATGTTCGATCGGCTCTACCCTCAATGCGACACCCGGGCGCTGGCGCGCATCCAGCTGCCCCGCCTGCCCCTGAGCTATTTCCGCACTCTCCACGAGGCGCTGGAGAACGTCCAGTCGGTGAGCACGCTGGTCGTGAGCCATCTCGGCGCCGTCGACCAGCCTGACATCGTGCCCGAAATCGCCGATCTCCTGCTGCGAATCGAGGGCAAGACCTGGTCGCTCTGCACCGGAGTTCACGGCGACCGGATCTACCTCTCGATCCGCACCACCAATCCGCGGGCCGATGCCGGCCGGCTGATGCGCCGCCTCCTCGGTCGGCGCGGCAAGGGGGGCGGCCACGGCATGATGGCCGGCGGCTGGATCGACATCCCGGACGGCGACCGCCAGCGGGCGCGCGGCCTTCAAGAATCGCTCGGCTCCCGGCTGGCCAAGGCTCTGAAGAAGAACCCCCAGCGGCTCACCCGGGTCGAGATCGGGCCGCCGCCGGCGGACGGCGAATGAGCGCCGCCTGGCCCCGCTGGCTGAAGCGCGCCAAGAGCTATCGGGCGCGCGACTTCCGCCGCCGTCAGCGCTTCCGCGACGACTATCTGAAGCTCGCCGGCTACCTGCTCGAGCTGCTCGACTTCGACACGGTCTACGACGTCGGCTGCGCCAACGGCTTTCTCCTCGAGGGCTTCGACGCCGCCGGCAAGGAGATCGCCGGCATCGAGGCCTCCGCCGCCGTGCGCGCGGTGCTGCCCGAACGGCTCGCCGAGCGGGTCGAGATCGGCGACTTCTCCGCCGCCCGGGGCTCGTGGGACCTGGTCTGCTGTGTCGAGGTCGCCGAGCACATCGAGCCCGACCGAAGCCGCGATCTCGTCGCGACCCTCGCCGGCCTCGCCACGCGTTGGATCTACTTCACGGCCGCGCCGCCGGGTCAGACCGGTCGCGGCCACATCAACTGCCGCCCCCACGACGAGTGGCTCGGCTGGCTGGAGGAGGCGGGCTGGCGGCACGACGGCGAGCGCACCGGCGAGCTGCGCGGCCGCATGGCCGGCCTCGAGCACACGCCCTGGCTGCGCAACAACAGCTACCTGCTGGCGCGGGACCCGACGCCCGCTTAGGGCATCTCCCCGAAGACCCGGTCGAGCCTCCGCCGGCGAGCCGCGCGGGAAGAGCTAGGTTTGCCGCCCTACTCCCACTCGATGGTCGCCGGCGGCTTGCTGGTGACGTCGTAGACCACCCGGTTGACGCCGCTCACCTCGTTGACGATGCGGTTGGCCACCAGGCCGAGCAGATCGTGCGGCAGGGCGCTCCAGTCGGCCGTCATGAAGTCCTGGGTCTCCACCGCGCGCAGGGCGATGACGTTGTCGTAGGTACGAAAGTCCCCCATCACGCCGACGCTGCGCACCGGCAGGAGCACCGCGAACGCCTGGCTGACGCGGTCGTAGAGGCCGCGCTCGCGCAGCTCCTCGAGAAAGATCGCGTCCGCTTCGCGCAGCAGCTCGGCGCGCGGCCGCGTGACCTCACCGAGAATCCTCACCGCCAGTCCCGGTCCCGGGAAGGGGTGTCGGCCGATGAACTCCTCGGGCAGGCCCAGCTCGCGACCGAGCTGCCGAACCTCGTCCTTGAAGAGCATGCGCAGCGGCTCGACCAGCTCGAAGCCCAACCGCTCGGGCAGACCGCCGACGTTGTGGTGCGTCTTGATCACTTCGGCGGGCCCGTGGCTCGAGGCGGACTCGATGACGTCCGGGTAGAGCGTCCCCTGAGCCAGGAAGGCGATCTCCTCGAGCCCTTTCGCCTCCTGCTCGAAGACCTCGATGAAGACCCGGCCGATCGTCTTGCGCTTGACCTCGGGGTCCTCGATGCCGCTGAGTGCGTCGAGAAACCGATCCTCGGCGTGCGCGACCTTGACCGGCAACCCGAGCCCGTCGCGCAGGCCGTGCAGCACCTGCTGCGCCTCGCCCTTGCGCAGCAGGCCGTTGTCGACGAAGACCGCGGTCATCCGGTTGCCCAGCGCCTTCTTTAGCAGCACCGCCACCACCGACGAGTCGACGCCACCGGAGAGGGCACACAGCGTGTTGCGGCCGGCAGTCTGCTCGCGGACCGACTCGATCGCTTCCTCGAGGAAGGAAGCCATGCCCCAGTCGCCGCGCGCCGCGCAGGCGCCGTACAGGAAGTTGCGCAGCACCTCGCCGCCGGAGATCGTGTGCGATACCTCGGGGTGGAACTGGATGCCGTAGAGCCGCTTTTCGCGATTCTGCATACCGACCACCGGTGCGCTCGGCGTCGATGCGGTGACCTCGAAACCGTCCGGGGGCCGCTCGACGTGGTCGCCGTGACTCATCCACACCGTCTCGCGCGCGGCAAGCCCCTCGAAGATGCCGTCTCTGCGCTCCAGCTCGATCTCGGCGCGACCGTACTCGCGGGCCGCGGCCGGCGCCACTTCTCCGCCCAGCACGTGCGCCATCAGCTGCAGGCCGTAGCAGATGCCCAGCACCGGCACGCCCAGCTCGAAGAGCTGCAGGTCGACGGCGTGGGCGGACGAAGCGTAGACGCTCTGGGGCCCGCCGGAGAGGATCAGCCCAATCGGATTGCGGCGCCGCACTTCGGTGGCGGCGACGTCGTACGGGTGGATCTCGCAGAAGACCCGGTTCTCGCGCACCCGCCGGGCGATCAGCTGCGTGTACTGGCTGCCGAAGTCCAGGATCATGACCGTCTGGTGGCGGCCGGCGGGGGTACCCGAACTCTCGCTCATGATCTCAGTCTAGCGAAGCTGCGTCCCGAAGGGTCGGCCTGCCGAGAGAGGACGAAAACGCCGGCATCCGGGGAGTAGATTCATTCGTTCGGGAGCCTCCAAGGGGCTGTCTAGAGCTCGGCCTCGGCCTTGAGCTGACGGGTCATCAGCTCCGCCACCGCGAGCTCCGGCTCTTTGCCCTCGTAGATGAGCTGCTTCATCTGCTCGGTGATCGGCATCTCGACGCCTTCACGGTGCGCGAGCCGGCTGATGGCCAGCGAGTTTCGGATCCCCTCGGCCACCATCGAGGTCTCGCCCTTGATCTGCTCCAGGCTCTTGCCTTCGGCCAGCTCGACGCCGGTTCTGCGGTTGCGCGAGAGGCCGCCGGTACAGGTCAACACCAGGTCGCCGAGCCCGGCGAGACCATAGAAGGTCTGCAGCTCTCCCCCACACACCACTCCCAGCCGCGTGATCTCGTGCAGGCCGCGGGTGACCAGGGCGGCCGTCGTGTTGTGGCCGAGCCCGACGCCGCTGACCACCCCGCTGGCGATGGCGACCACGTTCTTGGCCGCGCCGCCGAGCTCCACCCCGACGACGTCGCTCGAAGAGTAGAGCCTGAAGTTCCAGTCGGAGAAGGCCTCGCGCAGCGCGGCGGCGAGGTCTTCGTCCCGCGACGCGATCACCGCGGCGGAAGGGACGCCGGCGGCCAGCTCGGCCGCGAAGGTCGGACCGGAGAGGACCGCGTACCGCAGGCGGTGGCCGGCGGCGCTCGCCTCCTCCTCGGAGACGCCGCTCATCCGCGCCAGCGTCTCGGTCTCGACGCCCTTGGTCGCGGAGACCAGCACCACGTCCTTGCCTTGCGGCCAGACGGCCATCAGCTCGCGAACGACCTCGCGGAAGCCGTGTGAGGGAATGACGACGAGAACGGCATCGCTATCGACCAGCCGCTCGAGGTCGGCGGTCACTTCGAGTCCGGAGGGGAACGACGCATCCGGCAGGTAGTAGACGTTGCGGCCTTCCTCGCGCAAGATCGCCGCGGTCTCGGGATTGCGAGCCCAGAGGTCGACCTCGTGCCCGCCGCGAGCTAGCTGGATCGCGAGCGCGGTGCCCCACGAGCCAGCGCCCAGCACGCCGATGCGGTTCATCTAGGCATCTCCGCCGCCTCGCCGAGGCGCCGCTCGCGGCCCGCCCACAGCCGCTGGATGTTCCCGGCATGGCGGGCGACAACCACCAGCGCCATGGCCGCCGCCGCTCCCGAGTACCACACCTCCACCCGTCCCACGAGCATCAGGATGGGCGCGAGCGTCACGCCGATCAGCGAGCCGAGGGAGACGTACCGGGTCCACGCCACGGCCACCAGCAGCACCGCCACCGCGGCCAGCGCCTCGAACGGGGCGAGCGCGAGCAGGCCTCCCACCGCGGTCGCCACCCCCTTGCCGCCCCGAAACCTCAGATAGAGGGGAAAGACGTGACCGAGCACGGCCGCTACGGCGGTGGCGCCGACGACAGCCGGCGTCGCCCCGAGCTCGAGCGCGAGAGCAGCGGGAGCGGCCCCCTTGGCGACGTCGAGCAGCAGCACCGCTGCCGCCGGAGCCCGGCCGGCCACCCGCAGAACGTTCGTCGCGCCGGCGTTGCGGCTCCCCACCTGCCGGATGTCGACACCCCGAAGCCAGAGCACCGCGAGGTAGCTGAACGAGATCGAGCCGGTCAGATAGCCGGCGAGCGGAAGGGCCATTCCGGTCACGCCGCGCCCCCGAGAGCAAAGCGATGGAGGATCGAGTAGGCCGCGCCCCCGGCGCCCAGGCGGCTGCGCACCAAAGCTACCGAGCTCACCTCGAAGGCCTCGCCGACGCTGCTCTCCGCCGCCCGCGACCAGCGCCGGTTGGCTGCGGCGGGCCAGGGCGGTGAGCATCTGGCCACCGTCAAGTGCGGGTGGAACGGCCGCCGCTCCGGCTCGTGCCCCACGGCGGCCCGCAGGGCCCGGCCGACCGCCGCGTGCAGGTCGACTACCTCGGGCGACTCGGCGAAGCCCAGCCAGGCGACGCGGGCTCGGCCGTTCGGCGGAAAGCACCCGCTTCCCCGCAGGTGCAGCTGGAAGCCCGCCCTCCCCGCCACCGCGCCGGTCAGGCCGGTGGCGAGACCCGGCAGCCTCGCTTCGTCGACCTCGCCGAGGAAGGCGAGCGTCAGATGCAGATTGGAGGCCGCTACCCAGCGCGCCTTGGGCAGGCTCGACCGCCAGCGCCCGACGAGGTCGTCCACGGCGCTCCGTACCCGTTCCGGCAGCTCGATGGCGACGAAGAGCCTCATCGGGCAGCTTGCCTCACCACCAGGTTTCGCGGCGCGAGGTGCGACGCGTCGGGTCGCTCGGCGCCGGCCAGCCAGCGCCGCAGCATGTCCAGTGCCCACTGGGACGCCTGCTCGCGGATGCGCCCACGGCCTCCAGGAAAGCGAGCCCGAAGGTAGCGGACCTCGTCGCTCGGACTCGCCACTGCCAAATCGACCGTTCCGACCGGCTTGTCCTCGGAGCCGCCCTCCGGACCGGCGACGCCGCTGACCGCGATCGCCCAATCGCCGCCCAGACGTCCGCGGGCCCCGCGCGCCATCGCGGTGACCACCTCGCGGCTGACCGCTCCGTGCGCCTCCAGAAGGGCCTCGTCGATCCCCAGGAGCGCCGTCTTGAGTCGGTTCGAGTAGGTGACGGCGGCGCCGAGGAAGTAGTCGCTGCTTCCCGGAACGCGGGTCAACCGCTCGGCAATCAGGCCCCCGGTGCACGACTCCGCCGTCACGACCGTCGTTCCCGAAACGCGCAGGAGCTCGCCCACCGTCCGCTCCAGGGAGTCCTCGCGACGTCGGCCGTAGATCGCGTCGCCCAGAATCGATCCGAGCCGCTCTTCTCGCTCGGCGAGGCCCTGCTCGGAGCTCGCGCCGTCCGAGAGCTGCAGGAGGATCTCGCCCGGCCGCGAGAGGATCGAAAGGCCCTCGGATCCGAACTCCTCGAAGAACGGGGCGATCAGCTGCTCGAGGCTCGATTCGGGGACGCACGCGACCTTCAGCCAGCGCATGCCGACGGCGCTCCGTCCCCGAGCGTCGGCCAGCCAGGGCTCGAGCGCTCCGGTCACCAGCCCTTCGAGCTCGTGCGGAACGCCCGGCAAGAGAAAGATGCTGCCCGCCGGAGCGTCGACCCGCTGCCCGGGAGCGGTGCCGCGCCTGTTGGGCAGCACCTCGGCGCCTTCGATCACGTCGGCCTGTTTGCGGTTTACGTCGGGCATCTCGCGCCCGAACCGGGCGAACTTGGCGCGAATGTCCTCGACGATCCACTGCTGCCGCTCGAGCTTCCTGCCCAGCGCCTGCGCCACCGCCTCCCGCGTCAGGTCGTCGCTGGTCGGTCCGATGCCACCGGTGACGATGACCAGGGAGCACCGCGCGAGAGCGTGGGTGATCTCGGTGGCGAGCTCGTCGATATCGTCTCCCACCACCGCCTTGCGGCGCACCGGCACGCCGAAGCGGTGCAGACTCTCGGTGATGCGGAGAGAGTTGGTGTCGAGGCGGTCGGTGCCCAGCAGTTCCGACCCCACGGCCAGGATCGCCGCCTGCATGCGGCGGATGATATCCGAATTGACACCCCTCGCCCTGGAACCGTAGGATTTACCCGTGCTGAGCAGGAGATTCCTCCTTTCGCTCACCTGTCTTTTCTTTACCCTGACCAGCTCGGCAGCTCGATCGTCGGTAGAGTGGGACTTGGTGCAACCGGCCGAGAGCCGGCACGGCCTGATACTCGAGAGCCGTCCCGGCCAGGCGCGGGTCGAGCTGCGTGGAGAGCGGCGGTCCTATCCGCTGCGGCCCACCGAGCGGCTCACCGCGATCGTCGAGCTCGACGACGGCTGGGCCGCGGCCGGCAAGCGGACCGAGGGCGGACAGAGCCGCCTGATCGTCTTCACCGACGACAGCCAGGGCTTCCGCCGTCTCGAAGCGCCCGCTGCGGACGGCGCCGAGCTCCAGCTGGCGCCGCAGCTGCTCGTGCGCGGCGGCCGGCTCAGCGGCATCGCCTGGCTCGAGGGCGATTCGCCGCGTGAGCTGACGGTGCGCGCCCGCGACTGGTCGGGCGTCGACTGGGGGCCGACCGCGGTCGTCGGACCCCGGCAGCGCGGCAGCCAGACCGGCCTCGCCGCCGCCACGCTGGCCAGCGGCGAGGAGATCCTCGTCTGGAGCGCCTT
The DNA here is from genome assembly GCA_024638355.1 of Acidobacteriota bacterium. Lineage (GTDB taxonomy): Bacteria > Acidobacteriota > Thermoanaerobaculia > Multivoradales > JAHEKO01 > JAHEKO01. The sequence goes on along the minus strand of JAHEKO010000024.1, from coordinate 1,364 downwards.
CGACGGCAATGACGACGAGATCCTGTTCAGCGTCAATCGGGGCGGGAGCTGGTCGGCGCCGAGCCGCCTGGCCGCCGGCAATCGGGTCCCCGACGTCGCGCCGGCGATCGTGGCCGTTCGCGGCGGCGCACTGGCAGCCTGGAGTCGCTTCGACGGGCTGGAGTACGAGCTGGTGATCGCCCGCTACCGCCGGGGCTCGTGGCGCAAGCCGCGAGTCGTGGCCGGCGGCGGCGCACTCTTCGCCGGCTTCGTCCGGCTCGACGGCAAGCTGCATCTCGTCTACCGGACAGCCGCGCCGCGCGGCTGGGGCGTCGTCGAGATCGGCATCAACGGCATCGCCCAACGCCGCGCGAGCTTCCTCGAAACGAATCCCGGGCGCCCGGCGATCGAGCTCGACGGGCCCATGGCGATCCAACTGAGGCTGCCCGACCGATCGGTCGACCGCGGCTATTGGGACCTGCCGTGAGACGCACGCTGGCCCTCCTGCTCGCCCTGCTGCTGGCGATGCCCGCCGTCGCCGCCGATCGGATGGTCGCCTTCGGCGATAGCATCACCGAGGGCTTCGGCGACACGGCCTCGCCTCCCGGCTACCCACCGAAGCTCCAGAAGCGGCTCAAGAAGGCCGGGATGGACGTCGAGATAGAGAACTTCGGGCTGCGCGGCGAGACGACCTTCGAGGCGCAGTCCCGCATCGACAGCGCAATCGCCGGCGGCGGCACCCATTTCCTGCTGATGGAGGGCACCAACGACGTCAACCTCGCCCACGACGGCGTGGTCTCCATCGAGTCGATCATCGCCAACCTCGAGAAGCTGGGTAGCCGGGCCCGAGGCGCAGGCTTCGAGGTGCTGCTGGGCACGGTGCTGCCGCGCCCCAAGTTTGCCCGCAAGGACACCTCGAACTCTCTCACCCGCGAGCTCAACTGGGATCTGTACGCGGTGGCCGCCGATCGCAAGCGGCCGTTTGCCGATCTGTGGGCGCGCTTCAATCCATTCGTCGATGCCGACGTCTTCGACACCCTCTATTCGAACGAGGAGCGCGACTTCATCGGCCACCCCAACAACGCCGGCTACGAGGTGATCGCCGACCTGTTCGCGGACCAGATCCTGGGCATCGACACCCTGGCGCCGGTGCCCGGTCGCTTCGAGCCGTTCGAGGACACCCTGAGCGGGGCAACCGATTTCACCGCCACGGTCTTCGAGTCGGCGTCCGGCGCCGGTATCAAGCTCAAGGAGACCTACCTCGAGCTCAACGGCGAGCGCGTGGCGACCCCGGTCGTCGGGGAGAGCAGCAAGCGAAAGGCCCTCTTCCGCTACCGCGCGGGCCGCAACGAGTTCGGCTGCCGAGTCGTGCTCGGCTTCAGCGG
>JAHEKO010000364.1 GCA_024638355.1 Acidobacteriota bacterium | reverse complement strand
TCGACGATCATGGTCGCGCTTTCGGCCTCGTCGCCCGCGACCAGCTCGCGTTGGAGCGCGCCGGCGATCCGGACGACGTCGGCATGGAGCACGTGAGGTTTCGTCAGGTGCACCGCGGCGTGCCGGTCACCGGCGGCGAGGTCACCGTCCACCTTCGAGGCGCGGGCGTGGTGGCGGTGAGCGCCAAGACCCTCGACGGCCTTGACCACATCCCCACGGATCCCGGGGTGACTCCGGTCGCCGCGGTCGTCGCGGTCGAGCGGACGCTGCGGCGCCGTCTGGGCATCGAAAGCGCCCGCTTCAGCGAGCCGCGGCTCGAGCTCTTCAACCGGGGTCTGCTGGAAGGGCGCAGGGGGTGGACGAGGCTGGCCTGGTTCGTCGAAGCATGGAACGAGGATCTGCGCGAGCTCTTCTGGGTCGACGCCGAGAGCGGCGCGGTGCTCCTCCACTTCAGCCAGCTGACCGATGCTCTCGATCGCGACATCTACGACGCCGATGACCCGGGCGACGGCGTATTCGACAATCTGCCCGGCGTTCTGGTCCGGCAGGAAGGCGCTCCCGCCACGGGCGATGCCGACACCGACGACGCCTACGACCACGCCGGCGACACCTACGACTACTTCTTCGCCGAGCACGGCCGCGACAGCTTCGACGACGCCGGCTCGACGATTCCCTCCTCGGTCCACTACTGCCCGTCTTCGGCGCCCGCGGACTGCCCCTACGGCAACGCCTTCTGGAACGGCGTGCAGATGGTCTACGGCGAGGGCGTCTCGCAGGCCGACGACGTGGTCGCCCACGAACTCGCCCACGCGGTCACCGAGCACACGGCCAACCTCTTCTACTATCAGCAGAGCGGTGCGCTGAACGAGTCCTACTCGGATGTCTTCGGCGAGACCGTCGACCTGACCAACGGCACCGGCAACGACTCGCCGGGAGTCCGTTGGCAGATCGGCGAGGACGTGCCGGCCGGCTCGCCGCTGCCGTCGCCCCTCAGAGACATGATGACGCCGACGGACTACGGTGACCCGGGCAAGATGAGCGACGCGCAGTTCGTCTGCCAGGACCCGGGGGGCGACGCCGGCGGTGTCCACTCCAACAGCGGCGTGCCCAATCACGCCTACGCCCTGATGGTGGACGGCGGAACCTACAACGGCCAGACGGTCACCGGCATCGGGCTGTCCAAGGCGGGCGCGATCCACTACCGCGCTCTGGCCCACTACCTGGGCTCGGCGTCGGACTTCCTCGACCACCACAACGCGGTTCTGCAGTCCTGTGAGGACCTGATCGGAACTCTCGGAATCGCCGCCGCCGACTGTCAGGAGGTGGAAGACGCCCTTCTCGCCGTGGAGATGAGCGATCCGTGGCCGTGCACTCCGGCCCAGGCGGTGGTTCCCGAGCTCTGCCCGGCGGGCCAGGCGCCCGAGCTGTGGTACGCCGAGGACATGGAGAGTCTGGCCCTCGCGACCTGTCCACCGACGACGCTGCCGACCGGCTGGTGCCGCAACGAGCCGACGAGCTTTCTCGGCGCCTTCGCCACCAGCGGCGACAAGAGCCTCTGGGGTTACAACCGGCCGATCACGGGCTCGATGCTCATCGCCATCGACCCGGCGCTCGCGCTGCCGGCCGGAGCCCGGATGCAGTTCAATCACTCCTTCGGCTTCGACAACACCACCTCCTTCTGGGACGGCGGCGTCGTGGAGTACAGCACCAACGGCGGCGCCAGCTGGACCGACGGCGGCGGGATGATCATCGCCGGGCAAGCGTACGGCGGCACGGTGAGCAGCTGCTGCAGCAACCCGCTCGGCACCCGCAGCGCCTTCGTTGCCGACAGCTTCGGCTACATTTCGTCGCAGCTCGACCTCTCGTCGCTCGCCGGGCAGCCGTTCCGTTACCGTTTCAACATCGGCACCGATTTCACCGTCGACGACTACGGCTGGTTCGTCGACGACACTCGCATCTACAGCTGTGCGTCGTGCGTGACCGACCGCGTTCTGGATGCGACCTACAACGGCCTGGCCGACGAGTACAAGGCGACGAGCTCGATCACCACCGGGGGCGGATTCACCGTCGGCGCCGCGGAGAGCGTCACGCTTCGGGCGGGGAGCTTCGTGGCCCTCGGCAATGGCACCACGCTGGCCGGCGACGTAGAGGTCGCGACCGCGCCCTGCCTCTAGCCTGGCTGGCCCTGGCGGCTGCTATCCCTCGGCCGGTGCGCCGTCATCGAGAGACTTCTTGTAGCCGACGTCGTGGAGATCGGCGGCGATCTCCCGGCGGGTGCGGACGGGCGGCAGGTCGCGCTCGCGGCGCTTCGCGAAGATCAGGCCGCACTTCGAGCACTCGTCGCCCCGCTCCTGCGGGAAGTGGCAGGCGGGGCAGGCATGCCAGGCGCCGGAGAGCACCTGACAGCGGGCGTGCGCGGTCTCCAGCGCGCGCGCGAACTTGTCGGCCTGCTCACGGGTGAGACCCTCGCGCAGCACTACCGGCCGGCCCGCGAAGGCTTCGTTGCTCTGCGCGGCGCTCAGAACACCCAGATCCTCGAGCTCACGGCGAACCTTTTCGGGATCGGCGTCGGCGGCAACCTCACCACAGAAGACGGCCTGAAAGAGCTCTGACATCGTGGTCCCTTCCGCAGGAGACGCCGCAAACCCGGTGCCATGGTCGACGCGCGGTGGAACCGCCGTTCTCCAGGGTCCTCGGTCCCGGACTCGACAAAAAGTGTCAGCTGCATGTGCAGATATTTGGAACTCCCCCTCTCGGCGAAAGGGCGCGATACCGGTCTGGGCTAGAGCATGCGGGCGGCGCCCAGGGCGCCCGGCGCGCCGGTAATGCCGCCGCCGGGGTAGCTTCCTCCGCCACACAAATAGAGGCCGTCGATCGGCGTGGCGTAGCGTGCGCACTCGGGAGTCGGTCGCACGAAGAGCTGGTCGAGGCCGTGCTCGCCATGGTGGATCTGGCCGCCGGTAAGACCGTACCGCCGCTCGAGGTCGGCGGGCGTGAGGGTCTCGCTGCCGACGACCAGCGACCGGATGCCGGGGGCGTAGCTCTCCAGCCGGGCGAGCACCGTCTCGAGCAACGCGGCACGGCTCTCGTCGCTCCAACCGCCATCCAGCTCGTAGGGGACGTAGTGCACGCCGATCGAGAGGACGTGGTGGCCCGCGGGCGCGAGGTCGGGCGAGGCGAGGGTCGGCACGTGGATCTCGAGGGCCGGCTCGCTGCCGTAGCTTCGGTACTTGACCGGATCGAAGGACCGTTCCAGCGCGTCTATGCCCTCGGCGATGCGCACCCGCGCGGGCGTGAGCTCGGGCCGGCAGGCGAAAGCCGGAAAGCCGGTCAAGGCCAGATGGATCCGGGCGGTCGTGCCGCGAGTGCGGAAATGGGTGATGCCGTGCTCGAGGCGGAGGGTGAGCAGCTCGCCGGGCACCAGGTCGAGCAGCACGTGCTTGGGGCAGCACGCGGCGGCGATGCGATCGGTGGCGAGCGTCTCGCCGCCGTCGAGCTTCACGCCCCGGACGGCGCGGTCCTCGATCTCGATCTTCCCGACCGGAGCGCCGGTGCGGATCTCGACGCCGGCCGCGCGAGCGGCGGCCTCGAGCGCGGCCACCAGGGCGGGCGCACCACCGCTCACCCCGGGTGCGGTGAAGCTCTCATGCAGGAGCAGGTTGGCGTTCGTGCCGGGCGACCAGGGCCCGGTGAAGCCGCCGAATACGGCGGGAGCGGCGAGAGTCGCGTTCAGCGCGTCGGTCGAGAACCACTCGCGCAGCCAGTCGGCGACGCACATCGGCCCAGCGCGGAAGAGCTCCATCATGTCGCGGCGGCCGAGCATGCGCAGGCCGACCGCGGTGCATCCGAGCGTCCAGAGATCCGCGAGCTTCTTCTCGGTCAGATCGACGGGGACCCGGTCGAGGGCCCGGCGCGCGAAGGGGGCGAGGCGCTGCAGGAAGGCGCGGTAGCGGGCGTACGCCTCGGCGTCGTCGCCGAGCTCGGGGCGAGCCCGCTCCGGATCGCGCCAGAGCACCAGGCCCCGGCCGTCTCCCGCCGCGGCGGGTGAGAAGATCGGCGTCTCCTCGTCGTCGAGCTCGAGGCCGTGCCGCGACAGCTCGAGCTTCTCGGCCACCCAGGGACGGAAGCAGGTGGTGTCGGGATCGATGCCGGCGGTCCGGTACCCGGGGTGGAACTCTTCGGAGGCGGCGAGACCGCCGAGGTGGTCGCGCCCCTCGATCAGCACGACCCGGTCGCCCGCCCGAGCCAGGAGGGTCGCGGCGATCAGGCCGTTGTGGCCGCCGCCGATCACGATCGTCTGCCGGCGCTCGCTCACAGCTCCCCCGACCCGAGCAGCGCCGCGGCCGCGAGCTGCCCCGAGGCGCC
>JAHEKO010000363.1 GCA_024638355.1 Acidobacteriota bacterium | reverse complement strand
GCGTGAGCTACTCCGCCGCGGTCCGTGCCCGGAAGCGCTCCCAGGCGGCGACGGTCAGGTCGGCGAGGTCGCGGCGCTCGGCGCGGAGCCTCGCCTCGTTCTCGTCGAGCAGGCGGAGCTGCTCGCGGCGGAGCTGGAGGTCGAAGGCCTCGGTCTCCTTGGGGTGGCCCTTGCCCAGCTGGACGCCGATGTCGGCCACGACCTCGCGCAGCTCGTCGACGGAGGAGAACGACTCCTCGACGTCGAGCTCCTTGTAGTTGTCGACCCACTTGTGAACCCAGAACGCCCGGTCGCGGAAGCGTAGGGTGCCGAGCAGACCGTAGGGCTGGTAGGCGATGCGCGACTGCCCGACGAGGATGCGAAACGGATCGGCGCCTCGTGCAGCGGTGATGCACTCCATCCCTTCGAGCGAGCGGACCTCCTTGACCTCCACCACCACGTCGTCGAGCGGCTCGTCGCTCTCGCCGGCGAACCTCACGAGGTACTTGAGGTCGAGGGCGCTGCCGATGCCCATGCGCAGGCGCCCGAGATTGCGGATGTCGAAGAAGTCCGCGTCGAGCTGTGGCCGCTCGGCCCGCATCACCTCGATGTAGGACGACATCGCCGCCTCCAGCTCGGCCGCCTCGGCCGCCTCGAGCGGCTCCATGATCGACTCGACCCATTCGAAGTAGGCGCTCCGCTCATAGGAGAACCCGGAACGGATGTCGGCGGCGAAGCGCGGCTCCTCGACCTCGTAGTCGGCGTCCTCCAGGGCCGCCCGGTAGGCGCCGAGAAAGTCGTCGAACAGCTCTTCGGAGTGTTCCGCCCACCCCCGCTCGCGCGTCAGCAGATCGAGCGAAACGCCGAGCCGCAGCAGGTCGAGAACGGCCGGACCGCGCGAGGTGTCGTCGAAGTCGGTCAGGCCGCGGCCGAGGTCGGTGACGGCGTACTGCTCGAGATGGGCGTCGCCGTGCAGGTTGATGAAGACGGTACCGGCGAGCGTGTCGCCGAAGCGGCGGCAGACCTCGGCGCTGAAGGGAATGTTGATGAACCGGAAGTAGCCGTGCGGCGAAGCGAGAATGCGCTCGAGGAGCTTCGGGTTGTTCGAGAAGTCGCGCGAAGCCGGGTCGACGAGGAGCGGGTTGTCGACTTCGACCTGCCGCGGCTCTCCTCCGCAGGCGCCGAGGAGACCGGCCAGCAGCAGGGCGGCAAGGGCTGGGCGGTGTGTGAAGCGTCGCAAGAGCGGCCACGATACTACCCTCGCCCTCCCGCGCCGCCTCCCTACCGCCCCTAGGCGAAACAGCCCGACCTGCTATCCACTCGCCGGAAACTGGCCGCACTGCGGAATTTATGCCGTGGCGCGGCAATCGGTGGTAGGATGGTGTTGCGCCAGGAACGGAGAGGCCGGAAGAGACGGGCTACCGCGTGTAACGGTCACTCGCCGCAAAAAACAGGCGCCTCGGGTCCCGACCTCGGTTGGTGTCAGAACCCCTCCGAGAGCCGACTTGAGCAGTCACGCTGGCCTCTCCGCGACAGATCGAGGAGGGAGCAAGCCGTGTCCAGAGAACTGGCGATCACCCGAGACCTCGGAACGGGGCAGGCCGACGCCAAGACCGATTCCACACGGACCGCTCCGGGGGGGACCTTCCTGGTCGCTCCGGTCGTCGTGCCGGTCTTCACCCGCGAGATGTTCACAGCGGAGCAGCGCGAGATCGAGCGGCTGGTTCGAGAGTTCGCGCGCGAGCGCATCTGGCCTCATCGAGATGAGCTCGGCGAGCTCGATCGAGAGCTGACGATCGGGCTGCTGCGCGAGGCGGCCGAGCTCGGTCTCACCGCCGTCGACGTCCCCGAGGAGCATGGCGGCATGGGGCTCGACAAGACCACTTCGGCGCTGGTGGCCGAGGCGCTCAGCGCCGGCGGCTCGGCCTCCTGGGTCGTCACCTTCTCGGCTCACGTCGGTATCGGTACTTTGCCGATTGTCTTCTTCGGCACCGAGGCCCAGAAGCGGAAGTACCTGCCCAAGCTGGCCTCCGCCGAGTGGCTCGCCGCGTATGCCCTGAGCGAGGCGGGCAGGGGCTCCGACGTCACCACGCTCGACACCACGGCGCGGCTCTCCGAAGACGGCGAGGCGTACCTGCTCAACGGCGCCAAGCAGTTCGTGACCAACGGTGGGTGGGCGGATCTCTACATCGTCTTCGCGATGCTCGAGGGCTCCGGCAACACCGCCTTCATCGTCGAGCGCGATTTCGAAGGGCTCGAGGTCGCCGCGGAGGAGCACAAGCTGGGCATCAAGGGCTCATCGACCACGGCTCTCAATCTCGATGACCTGCGAGTGCCCAAAGAGAATCTCCTGGGCGAGCCGGGCCAGGGGCTCGGTATCGCGCTCAACAGCCTCAACGTCGGCCGCTACAAGCTGGGCGCCTCCGATCTGGGCGGTTGCAAGCGCCTCGTCGAAGAGGCCGTCGACTACGCCGTGGAGCGCCATCAGTTCGGCCAGCCGATCGCCTTCTTCGAGGCGGTCCGCAAGAAGTTCGCCGACATGCTCGTCCGCACCTACCTGCTCGACAGCGCGATCTACCGCAGCGTGGGGCTGATCGATGCCCGTATCTCGGGTCTCGACCCAGACCAATCCGACCATGCGCGACAGGTGATAAACGCGCTCGAGGAGTACGCCATCGAGGCCTCGATCTGCAAAGTGCTCGGCTCCGAGACGATGTTCCGGGTTGCCGATCACGGCGTGCAGATCTACGGCGGCTACGGCTTCTCCGAGGAGTATCCGATGGCGCGCGCCTATCGCGACTGCCGGATCGACCGCATCTTCGAGGGCACCAACGAGATCAACCGGATGGCCATCTACGGCTACTTCTTGAAGAAGGTGCTGCTGGAGGAGCTGCCCCTGCGCGATGCGGAGCGCATCTGGAGCGAGGAGCCGAGAGCCTTCGATTCCCGGCTCGCTTGGGAGATCGAGACGCTCGAAGTCGCCCGCCGCCTGATCGTCAAGTGCCTGTTCGAGGCCGTTTCGCTCTTCGGCCAGGACCTGCGCAATGCCCAGATCCTGGGCGAGGATCTCGCCGATCTCGCCATGGGTTACTACGCCGCCTCCGCGGCGGTCAATCGTCTGCTGCAGCTCGACGAGAAGCACGCGCTGGACAGCACACACCGCGCGCTGGCGAGGCTCGCGGTCGCCACCTTCCTCGAGGATCTCTTCAGGATCCTCTACCGGGTGCGGCCCGTCCTCTTCAGCGACGCTTACGGCCGACGCTTCCAGGAGGAGCTCGACCGCCGCGTAAATCGTCTCCACCTGCCCTTCGATCCCACCCGAGAGGTCCGTCGGCTGACCGACGACCTCTATCGGCGAAGGGTCTACCGCTTCGAGTAATGGAGGACATCATGAGTCGGACAAGCGTCATCGTGGATGCGGTAAGGAGCCCGATCGGGGTCAAGAACGGACGGATGATCGGAATGCGCGCGGACGACCTGTGCGTGCAGGTCGTCGAAGCGCTGCTCGAAAGACAGGGCTCGCTGCCGCGGGACGAGATCGAGGACGTCGTCCTCGGCTGCGCCTTCCCCGAGCACACGCAGGGGATGCTGATGGCCCGCGGGGTAGCTCTCCTGGCCGGCCTCCCCGCCGAGTCGGGCGGCAAGGTCGTCAATCGGTTCTGCGGCTCGTCCATGGACGCGGTGCATCAGCTGTCACAGGCGATCGTCGCCGGTGACCTCGACTGCGGCCTCGCCATCGGTGTGGAAGACATGTTCACCATTCCGATGGGCGGCTTCAATCCGTCGTTCCACCCTCGCCTCACCGACATGGACTACTACATCGGCATGGGAGAGACGGCGGAGAATCTGGCCAACGAGCTCTCGATCCCGAGAACGGAGCAAGAGGAGTTCTCCATGGACTCCCACGCCAAGGCACTGAAGGCGTGGGACGAGGACGTCTTCCGCTGCGAGGTGGTGCCGGTCGCCAACGGCGGTGAGCCGATCGGGCGCGACGAAGGTCCGCGGGAGCCCGATGTCGAGAAGATCCGGTCGCTCGGGCCGGCGTTCCTGGAAGGAGGGACGATCACCGCCGCCACTTCGAGCCCGATCTCGATCGGCGCCGCGGCCGTTCTCGTGACCAGCCATGCCTTCGCCGAAAAACATGGTTTGCCGGTCCGCGCGCGCATCGTGTCGCGCGCCGTCGTCGGCGTCGACTGGAAGCGGATGGGCGCGGGTCCGATTCCGGCCAGCGAGAAGGCGCTGGAGCGCGCCGGCCTGACCGCCGAAGAGATCGACTACATAGAGCTCAACGAGGCGTTCGCGGCCCAGGCGCTCTACGTGCTGAAGAAGACCGGTTGGCCCAGGGAGAAGGTCAACGTCTTCGGCGGAGCCATCGCCCTCGGACATCCGCTGGG
>JAHEKO010000362.1 GCA_024638355.1 Acidobacteriota bacterium | reverse complement strand
CCGCGCCGCGGACCGTGCGCGGCGCGCGCGACCTGCTGAGCGTCGGGCTCCAGTACGGCAACGCCTTCGGCCGCGGCTTCCAGGCGGCGGCGCTCAAGCCCGCCGACTTCTTCGGCGACGACGGCGTCCTCTACCTCATGGAGGACATGGCGACCGGCGAGATCCGGCTGTCGATCCTCTGGGAGTGGCTGCACAAGGGCGCTCACTTCACCGCCGACGACGAGGAGACGGGCGTGCGCGCGGGCGACCTCTTCACCGCCGAGCTGTTCGAGCGGCTGCTGGCCGAGGAGCACGCGAAGCTTCTGGCCGCGGGCGACCGCGACGTTCACGACGACTCCAAGGGGACGACCCTGCCGATCGCCCGCGAGATCGTCGAGGGCTACGTCGAGCACCCGGTCAAGCTGCCCTGGTACATCGACCTGCTCAACCTGAATCTAGGCAATCACGATCTCGCCCGGTCACGCCGGCGGATCGCTCAATTCATGGAAGGCTTCCGCAAAGACGGACGCCGTATTACGGAGAACCTCGACTTCAGCCGATAGCCTGAAGGTCGAGCTCGGGCCACGGAGGCAGCATGATGACCTCGTTCGAAGACCGAATCGCCAAGAAACGCGAGTGGTTCGACTCCCCGCGCTTTGCCGGCATCACACGTCTCTACTCGCTGGCCCAGGTCGTCGCCCAGCAGGGCACGATCCGCACCGAGTACGCGGTCGCCCGCGACGCCGCGGCCGCCTTCTACGAGCGGCTCCGCGAGCTCTTCGAGCAGAAGAAGAGCATCACGACGTTCGGCCCCTACTCGCCGGGCCAGGCGGTGACCATGAAGAGGCTGGGGATCGAGGGGATCTACCTCGGCGGCTGGGCGACGTCGGCGAAGGGCTCGATCGAAGAGGATCCCGGCGCCGATCTGGCGAGCTATCCGCTCAGTCAGGTGCCCGACGAGGCGGCGGTGCTGGTGCGAGCGCTGCTGACCGCGGACCGCAACCAGTATTTCCGGCGCTCGCGTATGACCGACGCCGAACGACAGGCGACGCCGGTCCACGACTTTCGTCCCTTCATCATCGCCGACGCCGATACCGGGCACGGCGGCGACGCCCACGTGCGCAACCTGATCCGCCGTTTCGTCGAGGTCGGAGTGCCCGGGTACCACATCGAGGACCAGCGGCCGGGCAGCAAGAAGTGCGGCCACCAGGGGGGCAAGGTGCTGGTCTCGGTCGACGAGCAGATCAAGCGGCTCAACGCCGCGCGCTTCCAGCTCGACGTGATGGGCGTCGCCGGCCTGATCGTCGCGCGCACCGACGCCGAGGCGGCGACGCTGCTCGACGGCGGCAGCGACGAGCGCGACCACCCCTTCATTCTCGGCGCGACCCACGTCACCGTGCCGCCCTACAAGAACTGCTCCCTGGCGCTGCTCAAGACCTTTCATGACGCCGGGGTCGAAGAGCTCAACGGCCACCTTCTCTACGCCCTTGCCGACGACCTCTTCGCCGAGGCCGTCAAGTGGTTCGAGACGGCCGGGCTGGCCCAGCTGCTCGACGAGAGCGTCGCCGCGGTGAAGGCGGGCGAGGCGACGGTGGCGGTGGCGCTCGACCAGGTCGCGTCGCAGATGGTGGCCGCCTGGGAGGCGGATGCCGGGCTCAAGACCTACGGCGAGGCGGTCGCCGACGTCCTCGAGCTCCGCACCAGCGAGGGGGAGGAGTTCGACCTGACGGTCGCGGAGTGGCGCGACTTCGCCCGCCGCTCGTCGCTCGCCGTCGCCCGTCGCCGGGCGGAGGCGCTCGGCGTCGATCTGGTCTGGAACGCCGACCTGGCACGTACGCCGGAGGGCTTCCTGCAGGTGCGCGGCGGTATCGACTACGCGATCGCGAAGTCGCTCGCCGTGGCGCCCTTCGCCGATCTTCTCTGGATGGAGACCAAGACGGCCGACCTCGCCGACGCGCGCGAGTTCGCCGAGGCGATTCACGCCCGCTTCCCGGACAAGATGCTCGCCTACAACCTGTCGCCCTCTTTCAACTGGGACACCACCGGCATGAGCGACGAGGAGATGCAGCGCTTTCCAGAGGAGCTCGGCAAGCTCGGCTTCGTCTTCAACTTCATCACCTACGGCGGCCATCAGGTCGATGGCCTGGCCGGCGAGGAGTTCGCCACCGCGCTGCTCGAGGACGGGATGCTCGCCCTGGCGAAGCTACAGCGCAAGCTGCGGCTGGTCGAGTCGCCGTACCGGACGCCGCAGAGCCTGGTCGGCGGCCCGCGCCTGGATGCCGCGCTGATGGCCTCCTCGGGGCGGACGGCGACCACCAAGGCGATGGGCAGGGGCTCGACCCAGTTCCAGCACCTGGTCCAGACCGAGGTGCCGAAGAAGCTCCTCGAAGAGTGGCTGGAGCTGTGGACCGACCACTACGACATGCCCGGCGGCCTCAAGGTGGGGCTGCGGCCGCACCGCTCCGGCTGGGAGCTGCTCGAGCTGCAGATCCTGGGCGCCGGCCCCGGTCCGGTCGCCAACGTCATCTTCAGCCCGATGAAGGACCGCCGCGGCCACACCTTCCTGTCGGTGCGCGACCAGAACACCTTCGCCGAGGAGCTGCGGATGAAGCGGCTGATGACCCTCATCCACCTCTGGCTGGTCTACCGCTACAAAGCGACGTCGGTGCACTACGTGAGTCCGACCGAGGACAACACGTATCAAGCCGCCAAGATGAGGGAGCAGGGGGTCTTCTCCGAGGTTCACGACGAGGTCGGCCAGATCATCGTGGCCCGGGTGAACGTGGAGCGGGTCAAGCAGCTCCTCGAGCCCGATCGGAAGGAGCTCGAAGGCCTGATCGCCAAGGTGGACAAACAGGTGGTGCAGCCCGCGTAGCGCCGCCACCCGTGGGGGGCGATCCGCTCGAGCCCGCCCGGCGCGGGTCCGGCGGGCGCGTGGGGGAGTGGCCAGGCGCGTGCCGGTCGCAGGCTAGAATTCCGATCGGCTCGGGGACTCCATGACTCAGGCGTTGCTGGTACTCGTCATCCTGGCGGTCACGGTGGCGCTGTTCGCCACCGATCGGCTGCGAGTCGACATCGTCGCGCTCCTGGCGCTGCTCGCTCTGGTGGCGACCGGGGCGGTGACGACGACCGAGGCCCTGGCGGGCTTTGCCGAGCCCGTCGTGGTGATGATCGGCGCGCTCTTCATCGTCGGCGAAGGGCTGGCCAACACCGGCCTGGCGTCGCAGGTCGCGCTCGCGGTTGCCCGCATCGGACGCCGGAGCCCGCGCCTGGTGCTGCCGTCGATCATGGTCCTGACCGCACTGCTGTCGGCGGTCATGAGCAGCACCGGCACGGTGGCCGTCATGCTGCCCGTCGTCCTCGGTCTGGCGCGAACGCTCGGCCGCCCGGTCTCGGGCCTCCTGATGCCGATGGCGTTCTCGGCCCAGCTTGGCGGTGCCGTGACCTTGATCGGTACGCCGCCGAATCTGGTCGTCTCGGGGGCGCTCGCGGACGCCACCGGGGAGGGGCTGTCCTTCTTCGCCCTGACGCCCTACGGCTTGACGGGCCTGGTGACGGCCATCGCGCTCATGGCCCTGGCCGGCCGCTTCCTGTTGCCCTCGACGGAGAGCGCCGCCGAGCTGCCGGCGGAGCCATCGCTCGGCGAGCTGGCCGGTCTCTTCGGCCTGTCGAGTCGGATCGCCGTGTGCCAGGTGACCGAAAGCTCCCCGTTTGCCGGAAGAACCGCGGCCGGCGTCGGCCCGCGGCGCAACTACGGAGTCTCCCTGCTGGCGCAGATCAAGGCCCCCGCCGAGCCCTGGGGCCGGCCGCGGGCGCGGGCGCTCGAGCCGCACAGCCGTCTCGACGCCGGCGATCGGCTCCTGGTCAAGGGCAGCGAGGAAGAGCTCGCCCGGTTCGCGGCCGCCGGCGGTCTGGAGCTGCGCCCCTACGTTCCCGGCGAGGAGAGCGAGCGTCCGATTCTCGAGCTCGGCTTCGTCGAGGTGCTGCTCACGCCCCAGTCGGAGCTGATCGGGCGGACCGTGCGCGAGTCGGGTGTCCGCGAGCGTTTCGGAATCAGCGTGGTCGCCGTGCGCCGGCGGGGCGCCCCCCTCGATCAGCCGGTCAGCGCTATCCGGCTGGACTTCGGCGACTCGCTTCTGGTGTCGGGGCCCTGGGATCGGATCGAAGCGCTGAGGCGCTACCGGCGCCACCTCATCGTCGCGAGCGAGGGGCGGGCCGAGCCCACCCAGCTGCCCGCCGCCGCCCGCGCGCCCTGGGCGCTGTCGGTGCTGGCGGTCATGCTGGGCCTGATGATCTTCTCGGCGGTGCCGCTCGTCTGGTCGACGGTCGGCGCGGCGCTGGCGATGGTGCTCGGCGGCGCGGTGGAGCCGCGGGCCGTCTATCGCGTCGTGCAGTGGCCGAGCCTGGT
>JAHEKO010000361.1 GCA_024638355.1 Acidobacteriota bacterium | reverse complement strand
CTAGCCGACGCGGCGACGGTAGGCCTCCGTCTCGTAGACCTCGGGATTGACGACGTTGGGCGCCGGCTCGCGGCGCAGGTGAGCCACCGCGTTGGTCGCCGCCATGCTGGCCATCAGGCCGCGGGTGTCCTTCGAGGCGCTGGCGATGTGCGGCAGGAGCACCGCGTTCTCGCACTCGACCAGGCCCTCGGCCATCGCCGGCTCGTCCTCGTAGACGTCGAGCCCGGCGCCGCCGATCCAGCCCTCCCGGAGAGCGCGAACCAGCGCCTTCTCGTCGACGATCGGTCCGCGCGCGGCGTTGATCAGGTGGGCATCGCTCTTCATCCGGCGCAGCTCGGCTTCGCCGATCAGATGGTGGGTCTCGTCGGTGAGCAGGCAGTGCAGGGTGACGAAATCGCTCCGCTCCAGAAGCTCGCCGAGGTCGGCCCAGGTCGCCAGCTCGGAGCCGTCGATCGCCTCGCGGCTGTAGGGGTCGAACGCCAGCACGTCCATGTCGAAGCCCATCGCCCGCTTGGCCACCGCCTCGCCGATGCGGCCGTAGCCGACGACCCCCAGCACCTTGCGGATGTTGCTGCCGCCGGGGCCGACGTCGTGGCCGAGCATCAGGTTGGGGCCCCAGAGCTTGTAGCGCCCTCCGACCATGTAGTTGTGGGCCTGGGGGATCAGGCGGGCCGACGCCAGGATCAGCGCCCAGGTGCAGTCGGCCGTGGTCTCGGTCAGGACGCCGGGCGTGTTGGTCACCGGAATCCCGAGCTCGGTCGCCGCGCCGACATCGATGTTGTTGAAGCCGACGGCCATCTGCGCGACGCCGAGGAGCTCGTCGTTGGCGCCCAGCACCTCGCGGTCGATCGGCTCGGTGAGTAGCGGGAGCAGCACGTCGCAGCTCTTGACGCCCGCGAGCAGGTCGGCGCGCTCGACGCCGCGGTCCTCCTGGGTCTGGAAGACGGTCGTCTCGGCACCGAATTCACGCAGAATCGCCATCCCCGGCTCGGGAATCTGGCGGGTCACGAAGACACGGTTCTCGGCCACTGCGGTCCCCTTTCTCTCAGCCCCAGAGCTTCTCTTCGTCCAGGAAGCGGGCGAAGCCCTCGCGATCGGCGGCCGCTTCCTTCATCCGGCCCACGCCCTCCTGACAGCTCTCCATGCTGGTGGCGATCGACAGACGCAAGTAGTGCTGGCCCTCCGCGCCGATCGCGCCGAAGGAGTTGCGGTCCATGGTCGCCACGCCGTAGCGGTAGAGCAGGAACATCTGGAACATGTTCGACGGATTGGTGCGCGCCCGCACCTCGGGCGGCATCGCCTGGTGCGCCTCGACGACGCCGAGCGACTCGCAGACACCGGCGATGTTCGGGAAGACGTAGAAGGCACCCTTCGGCATCTGGCAGCGCATGCCTTCGATGTCGTTGAGCGCCGGCACGATCCAGTCGCGGCGGCGCTGGAACGCCTCCACCATCTTGTCGACCACCGGCTGCGTCTCGGGACTCTCGTAGGCTGTCCGCCCCGCCTCCTGCACGAAGGGCGGCACGCAGGAGACGATGTTGATGTTGAACTGCTTGAAGACCTGCGCTTCCTGGCGGGTAGGCACCGCCGCCCAGCCGAGGCGCCAACCGGTCATGGCATAGCTCTTCGAGTGGCCGCTGACCAGAACGGTGCGCTCCTCCATTCCCTCTTCGGAGGCGATGCTCGCGTGCGTCTCGCCGTCGAACAGGATGCGCTCGTAGACCTCGTCGCTGTAGACGCGGACGTCGGGCCCGCAGCGGTCGCGAATCACCTCGGCGATGCCGCGCAGATCGTCTCTATGCAGCACCCCGCCGGTCGGGTTCGATGGCGAGCAGAGAATGATGACTTTCGTCTTGGCGGTGATCAGGCGCGCCAGATCCTCGGGGCCGAAGGCGAAGCCGCGCTCCTCCTCCAGGTGAAGCGGCACCGGCTTGGCGCCGACGAAGGTCACCCACGATTCGTAGATCGGAAAGCCGGGGCTCGGGTAGATCACTTCGTCGCCCGCATCGACGTAGGTCAACAAGGTGAAGCTGATCGGTGGCTTGGCGCCGGGAGTGACGACGATCCGCGACGGATCGACGTCCAGGCCGCGCGTCGCCCCGATCCAGTTCGAGATGGCCTTGCGCAGCGGCAGGATGCCGGCCGGATCGCAGTAGTGGGTGTTGCCGGCCTCGATCTGCTCGATCCCCGTCCGGTTGATGTGCGCGGCGCTGTCGAAGTCGGGCTCACCCAGGTTGAACTTGACTACGTCCAGGCCCCGGTCGAGACACCGTTGGATGTCCTCGCCCAGCTTGAAGGCGTTTTCGGTTCCCAGAGCCGCAATGCGGCCGGCCAAAAGCGACATGTGAGGCGCTCCTTTCTCGCTCGACCCTACGTAGAGTCAATGATTCTAGCCCAATCCATCCGGTAGCCTGCCGCGTCGGCGGGCAGGCTCGCTCCCCGCCCGCGAGCGAGCCTTCGAGCAAGGGATCAGGCTAGAATCCAACCCCTAAGACTGATGAGCCCGGGCGCCGCCGCCGGAGGCGATGTCGGGCTCACCCGCTTGTCGGCCTCATCAAGCACCGGGGGGACCTCTCGATGAAACGTGGTTACGTTCTACTGCTCTCTAGCGCCTTGCTCTTTCCGGGGGTCGCCGACGCCGAAGAAGGCATGTGGCGACCGCGGCAGCTTCCGGAGCTCGCCGACGAGTTGCGCGAGCTCGGCCTCGAAATAGACCCGGAGAGCCTCGCGGATCTCACCGATCACCCGATGAACGCGGTGATCAGCCTCGGCGGCTGCACCGCCTCCTTCGTGTCGCCCGCGGGACTCGCGGTCACCAATCATCACTGCACCTACGGCGCGCTGCAGTACAACTCCACCGAGGACGAGAACCTGATGGAGAGCGGCTTCCTGGCGGCCGACCGATCGGCCGAGCGCGCGGCGGGCCCGGGCAGCCGGATTCTGGTGACCGTCGAGGTGACGGACGTGACCGAGCGGATCGAAAGTGCGATTCCCGCGGGCGCCGCCGGACTGGACCGCTACGAGGCGGTGGAGGCCGAGGAGAAGGCCCTGGTCGCAGCCTGCGAGCAGGATTCGGGTCACCGCTGCGCGGTGCGCAGCTATCACGGCGGACTCGAGTACGAGCTGATCAAGCAGCTCGAGATCAAAGACGTCCGGCTGGTCTACGCGCCGTCGGCGGCGATCGGCATCTTCGGCGGCGAAATCGACAACTGGATGTGGCCCCGCCATACCGGAGACTGGGCCTTCTACCGCGCCTACGTCGCGCCCGACGGCGCGCCGGCCGAGTACGCCGAAGAGAACGTCCCCTTCCAGCCGCCCCACGTGCTCGAGGTCTCGGCGGAGGGCCTGTCGGCCGGAGATCTGGTCCTGGTGGCCGGCTATCCCGGCACCACCAATCGCTATCGCCTGGCCTCCGAGGTCGAGAGCCAGTTCGACTGGGACTATCCCCTGCGCAAGCGGATCTTCGAGGAGTGGCGCGGGATCCTGAGCGAGGCCGCTCCCGCCGGCACCGACGCCGCCATCAAGTACGGCTCGTTGATGCGCGGCCTCGACAACGCGACCAAGAACTACGGCGGCATGATCGAGGGCTACGCCAAGACCGACGTGCTCGAGCGCAAGAAGGGGCTGCAGGAGTCGCTGCGCGCCTGGATCGAAGCCGACCCCGAGCGCAGCGCGCGCTATCTCGACACGCTCGACGAGCTGGACGCGCTGGTCGCCGAGTCGGTGGCGAATCGCGAGCGAGATTTCTTCTATTCCTATCTCGCCCATCGCGGCGAGATGCTGCGCACGGCCGCGTTCCTCCACCGCCTCGCCCGCGAGCGCGAAAAGCCCGACATGGAGCGTGAGCCGGGCTACCAGGAGCGCGACCTCGAGCGGATCAAGGAAAGTATGACCCGCCTCGAGCGCACCTACGATCCCCCGGTCGACCGCACCTTCTGGCGGCGATTCATCCTGCACTACGCCGCGACGCCGGTCGATCAGCACGGCGCCGCCTTCGACGACTGGTTCGGCATCGAAGGCAACTCCGTGGACGAGGCGGCGCTCGACGCCAAGCTCGACGAGATGTACGCCGGCACCACCCTCGGCGACACCGCCGGCCGCCTGGCGTGGATGGAGCGCACGACGGCCGACTTCGAGGCGAGCGAGGATCCCTTCATCCAGCTCGCCGTCGCGCTCTATGAGAGCGACCTCGCGCTCGAGAAGGAGACCAAGGCCCTCGCCGGCCGCTACGACGCCGTGCGGCCCCGGTACATGGCCGCGATCATCGACTATCTCGGCAGCCAGGGGCGGCCGATCTACCCCGACGCCAACAGCACCCTGCGGGTCAC
Source organism: Acidobacteriota bacterium (assembly GCA_024638355.1). Taxonomy (GTDB): domain Bacteria; phylum Acidobacteriota; class Thermoanaerobaculia; order Multivoradales; family JAHEKO01; genus JAHEKO01. The sequence continues at coordinate 59 of JAHEKO010000361.1, read as the reverse complement.
CTACGGCACCGTCGAGGGCTACCGGCCGCGCGACGCCGTGAGCTACCAGCCCTTCACCA
>JAHEKO010000023.1:5532-17758 GCA_024638355.1 Acidobacteriota bacterium | reverse complement strand
ACGGCCATGAACGCCACGAGCCCCGCGACCAGGAAGGCCAGTCCGGCGCGCCTCAGCGCGCGCTCCGGCCTCGACCAGGAGTCCGACGACGTGAGGCCCCAGAACCAAACCAGGCTCCAGGGCAGGAAGAGGACCCAGACCATGAGCGGCTTCATCACGGTGCGCGCGAGGGTTGTCAGGCTCCACTCCAGGCCGCGATCCTGGGCCTCCTCGAACGGCTGCACCAAGAGGTCGGCGCCCGCGGCACCGATCGCCAGCCAGACGTACCCGGCGACGATTCCGGCGCACACCAGCGCCGCCGCCAGGTGAGCCGGACTCACCAGCCGGCGCCATCTCCGCGTCACCACGGCGGCGGCGATCAGCCCGGGCGCGTAGAACATCAACCCGGGGACGCCCTTGGCCAAGAGCGCCGCGGCGAGGGCGAGGTAGCCGAGGAACCAGACCGGCGCCGACTGCTTCGCGCGCTCGGCGGCCAGGTTGTAGCAAGCCGCCACGACGGCGATTCCGACGGTCGCCGCCAGGGTCGCCTCGTACTCGGCGAGCTTGAGCTTCTGCAGAAAGAGCACGCTGGAGATGCCGGCGAGGGCGGCAAAGAGGCCGGTGCGTGCCCGGGTCAGACGCCCGACGAGCACGAGCAGTGCCAGCCCCAGGACGAATCCCGACGCGGCCGAAGGCAGGCGCACCGCCCATTCGGCTCGTCCGCCGATCTTCATCGCCAGGGCGGTCGTCCAGTAGACGAAGGGCGGCTTGTAGGAGTAGATCTCGCCGTATAGACGCGGAACGAGGAAGTCGCCGCTCGCGATCATCGCTTCGGCGCTGTCCACGAGGAGACCTTCCTGCATCACGATTCCGGTCGAGCCGAGTCCGGGCAGGGTCACCAGCAGCGCGACCGCCACGTAGATCGAGACGGCCCACCGCCACTCGAGTGCGGGCGCGGCACCGGTGCTGGAATTGGCGTCCATCCGGAAGGCTGGCTTCATGGGAAGCGGGGCCAGATCCTACTCGATTGGACGCGGCGCGAAGGTGAATCCTTCGGCGCGCGAGCCCTCGCGTGGCACACTGGTGAGCCATGTTCCAGGAGCGGGTCCCGACGTCCCGGCAGGAGATTCGCGAGGCGCTGCTCGAGCAGCGCCGGGAGATCGCCGCCTACCTCGCGACGTTCCACGACGAGGCGTTCTTCGCCGCGCAGGGGGAGCACTGGTCGCCGGCCGGCCACTTGCGTCACCTGAACAAGTCGGTCGCCGCCGTCGCCGGCGGAGTGAAGCAGCCGCGAATCGCGCTGCTCGCCTTCGGGCGCTCGAGCGCCGGCTCGCGCGAGTACGGGGAGATCGTGGCGCTCTATCGCGCCGCCCTGGAGGCCGGAGCCGAGGCCGGGCCGTACGGACCATCGGACAGCGTGCCCGACCTGACGCCCGAGGTCTGGCGGCGCCAGATCATGCAGCGCTGGGAAGACTCTTGCCGCCGCCTGGCCAAGGCGGTACTGGGCTGGTCGGAGCCGCAGCTCGACGTCTACCGGCTGCCGCATCCGCTCATTGGCAGGCTGACGCTGCGCGAGCTGCTCTGGTGGAACCTCTATCACAACCTCCACCACGCGAGGCGCATCGCGGAGCGGGCCGAGGGGGACTCGGCCGGTAGCGGTTGAGGTCAGTCGAGGCGAGCCCGCGCGGCGGGCATCGAGGTCGGTACGACGTCGTGCGACCGGACGTGGCCGCTGTCATAGAAGCCGCGCCCGGACTTGGACGGGGGGCTGGAACCGGGCTGGGTCCGCCACCAGAGGGACCAGCCCACCTGCTTGACATAGGCACGCACGCCGCCGATGTCTCGGAGGGGGCGGCGATCACTCAAGATACTCATTCGAAGTTGCTCCTTCCTGGCACCGATCCGTTCCCTGCCAATGGCGTGCCAGGTGGTCCAAAGAGCGGGTTTTTTGTGCGGGCCCGTTGTCTCCCGGTGCCCCGGGCGGCCGAAACACGCCAAGGTCGGGAGTCCTGAATCGGTGACACTTCTGGCCGCACTGTTTTCTACGTCCTTCTTCAACGATTTGGATGCCGGCGGAGGGCCTTTCCTTCGAGCGAAGGATCGGCGCTCGACCGGCATCCAACCAGAAAGACCCGTCGACGCCTGCCGTGATGCTTCATGAAGATGCAACCTGGGGAACCGGCCGCGAGATCGCCGATCACCGTTTGCTACGCTGTTTGGATGTGGGCGAAGGCGAGATCCTTCGGCCCTGATGGACGAGCTCGAGGCGTCCATCGCGATAGGTCGAGCCTCCGGGCGATGACGCGGCCCGGCGCACGCCTCCGTGATCTGGGGCTCGCGGCTCTCGTCGCGATCGCGATCGTGCCGGCCGCCGCCGCCGAGCCCTTTGCGTTCCGCGGCCTGACGCTGATCGAAGCGCTGCAGGAGCTCAACGCCCGGGGCCTCGAGCTGGTCTTCATGAGCGGCGTCGTCAGGCCCGAGATGCGGGTCGAGACCGAGCCCACCGCGACCGAGCCGCGATCGATCCTCGCGGAGCTCCTCGAGCCGCACGGCCTGACGACGAAGGACGGCCCGGAAGGGATGATGGTGGTCGTGCCGCTGGCCGCCGCCGGCGATCGCGCCGGCGACCTCTCGGTGACCGGCTTCGTTCGCTCGCGAGCGGACGGCGCGGGGGTGCACGGGGCGATCGTCCGGATCCTCGAGACCGGGTCCGAGGTAGCGACCGGTGCGAGCGGCGTCTTCGAAGTGGAGCTGCCGCCGACGGGACTGTTCACTCTCGAGGCGAGGCGCAGCGGCTTCGTGCTCGGCCAGATCGACGGCATCGGCATTGGCGCGGGCCCGCGTCCGGTGGTGATCGTTCTCGATCCGGCGCCGGTGATGGAGGAGGAGCTCCTGGTCACGCCGAGTCGCGTATCGATCCTGCGCGAGCAGCCGGTCGCCCAGATCGATTTCAGCCGCGACGAGATTCACGCGCTGCCGCACCTCGGCGGCGACATCTTCCGGGCCTTGAGCCTGCTTCCCGGGCTCGCCGGCAACGACGTCAGCGCCCAGTTCCACGTTCGTGGCGCGCGGCGCGACGAGACCCGGGTCGTCCTCGACGGTCAAGAGCTCTACGAGGTCTACCATCTGCAGGACTTCGACGACGCCCTCAGCGTGATCCCACCGGCCACCCTCGAGAGCGTCGAGCTGATGACCGGCGGCTTTCCCGCCGAGCACGGCGATCGGATGAGCGGCGTTCTGGACATGACGACGCTCACGCCCACCGGAGCCACGCGCGGGATGGTGGCCGTCGGGCTGCTGAGCGTCGAAGCCGGTGGCGCCGGCACCTTCGGAGCCGAGCGGCAGGGGAGCTGGCTGCTCCAGGCGCGGCGCGGCGCGATCGATCTCGCCAACCGGCTGCTCGGCCCCGAAGACCCGCAGTATTGGGATGCGTTCGGCAAGATCGACTACCGATTCGGCGGGCGCGACACTCTGCGCGCGCATCTGCTGCACGCCGACGATCGACTCGATCTGGTGGAGGTCGTCGGCACCGAAAGCAAGCGAATCGAGACCGCGTACCAGAGCTCCTACCTGTGGCTCACGCATCACTCGGTTGTGAGCGCGGAGCTGCTCCTCGAAAACGCGCTGTCGGCCACCCGCATCGATCGCGACCGGCTGGGGATCGAGCTCGAGGACGACGTCGAGTTCCGGATCGACGATCGGCGCCGGCTCGACGTTGCCAGCCTGCGCCAGAACTGGACGTGGCAGCCCGCCCATCGGCACTTCTTCAAGTTCGGTCTGGAAGCTCGCCGCTTCGACACCGACTACGACTACACCGGCGCCACCTCCTTCACCAATCCTCTGGCGGCGATCCGCGAGCGCGGCAAGAGCGACTCGACGCGGTTCGCCGAGCGCTTCCGCGAGTACCACTACAGCGTCCACCTGGCCGATCGCATGAGGCTCGGCGATCCGCTGACGCTGGAGCTCGGCGCCCGCTACGACCGGCACACCCAGACCGACGAAAGCCTGGTCAGCCCGCGCTTCAACCTCGCCTACTCCCTCGACGAGCGGAGCCTGGTGCGGCTCGCCTGGGGGCGGTTCACCCAGAGCCAGAGGCCCTACGAGCTCCAGGTGGAGGACGGCGAGACCGGCTTCTTCCCGGTCGAGCGCTCGGAGCATCGGGTGCTCGGCTATCAGCGGAGCTTCGGTGTCGGCGCGGGAGACGATCTGGTCTTTCGCGGCGAGGTCTACCGTCGGGAGGTGACCAATCCGCGCCCCCGGTTCGAGAACATGTACGAGCCCTTGAACACGTTTCCGGAGGTGGAGCCCGACCGCATCCGGATCGCGCCCACGCGCAGCGTCGCCGAAGGGCTCGAGCTCTTCGTCAAGGGCTCGCTCGGCGCCGATGCGCGCTGGTGGGTGAACTACACCTACGCCTCGACCGAGGACGTGCTCGACGGCGCGCGCGTTCCGCGCCGCTTCGACCAGACCCACGCTCTCAACCTCGACCTCGACTACCGCGTCGGCGATCACTGGCGTGTCAACCTGGCCTGGCGCTACCACACCGGCTGGCCGACGACCGACCTCACCCTCGGGCAGGAGATCGACGACGACGGCGACGTCGTCTTCGTGCCGGTCCTCGGTCCGCTCTACGCCGAGCGGCTGCCCGACTACCACCGGCTCGACCTGCGGGCGGGTCGCGACTGGCAAACGCGCTACGGCCGGCTCACGTTCTACCTCGATGTGCAGAACGTCTACGACCGGGGCAACGTCGGCGGCTTCGACTTCGAGATCGACGAGGAGACCGGAACCCTGATTCGCCGCAGCGAGGAGTGGGCCGGGTTCCTGCCCTCGGTCGGCGTGCGGCTCGACTTCTAGCGGCCGTTGGTGCGGAAGATCACCAGCACGCCGTCTTCGATCCGGTGGTCGAGCCCACGACTCGCCAGCACCACGCCGAGCGATTGCTCGGCAGTCAACCGCCGGATGTCGCCGTAGATGGTCTCGTTCGCGAAGGCCTCGAGCTCGGGCTCGGCGTAGCGCACCGGGCGGCCGGTCTCGCGGGAGAGCCAGTCGAGGTAGGCCCCGAGCGACTGCTCCTCGACCTCGGGAATCGGCGCGACGTCGAGCACCCACGCCCACTCGGGACCCGCGATCGGCACGATCGAGCGGTCGACCTCGCCGACCAGGTCGACGACGAGCTGCTCGCCCCGAGCGGCCGACTCGGTACCGCCGCCATGACTCAGGGAGATGCTGCCTTCGCGCACCCGAACGCGCATCGTGCCGTTGACCCGCACCTCGTACTGGGTGCCGATCTCGCGCACGGTGCCGAGCGGGGTCGAGACCTCGAGGCCTCGGCTCGCCCCGTTGGGCCCCGAATCGACGTAGAGCGCGCCGTATTCGAGCTCCAGCCGCGAGGCCGAGGCGAATCGAACGCGCGAGTTCGTGTCGAGGCGCACGGAGTGGCCGCTCGCCATCCGTAGCGCGAGGCGCTCGGTGGGCACTGTCGTCAGCTCGTTGCCGCGGCTCAACTCGTCGCCTTGCGCGAAGCGCGGTCGGGTGCCGGCCTCGGCGCGCACCAGCTCGATCGTCGCCAGCGGCGCCCCGGCCAGAGGCGAGCTGCTCGAACGGAAGTACCAGACGGCGCCCAAGACGATCAGCAAGCTGGCGGCCAGGGCCAGGACGTTGCGGTACGAGCGGCCCTCGAAGATCGGCGTCACGCTCTTGCCGAGCCACTCTCTGCGGGCGGCCCGGCGGATGGTCTCGAGGTCTTCGACCGGCAGCTCGGGCGCCGGCCCCGCCTCGATCAGCAGGGCTCGAATGTCGTCGTCGGAATAAGTTCGTTCGTTCATGACTCCGCTTCACCTCGGTCGAGGACTCCCGATTCCAGGAGCCCCTCGTACGCGGTTCGGAATGACTGGCGGGCACGCGTCAACAGCGACTCCGCCGCCTTGGGCCCGACCCCGAGCCGGTTCGCGATCTCCTTGACCGGTAGGCCCTCCAGGTACTTCCAGGCCAGCGCCCGGCGGTATCGGGTAGAGAGCAGGTCGAGGGCCATGTGGACCAGGAGGCCCTTCTCTTTGCGCAGCAGGCCGCCTTCCGGTCCCGGTGGCTGAAGGCGCTGCCGTGAGACGGCGGCGGCGACCGCTTCCTCGTTGAGCTCGACCGCCTGGGGCCGCCGGCCCTCCTTGCGAAAGTGCATGGCGATCTCGGTGCGGCAGCAGGCACAGAGCCAGGTCATGAAAGCCGCCTCGCCGCGAAACGACGACAGCTTGGCGATCGCCTTGCAAACCGTGCTTTGCACGATGTCGCAGGTCAGCTCGCGATTCCGGTCGAGCCGGAAGAAGGCGAACCTGTAGAGCGCCGGAATGAACTGCTCGGAGAAGACCCGGAACGCCGCTTCGTCGCCGCGCAGCATGCCCTCTACGAGTTGACGGTCGTCCATCCTGGTGCTCCGCGGCCCGGGTGAGCCGGTCGGCGGCAATCTGAGACTGAGCGTTACCGAGGTTGTCATCGAGGTCTTCGAGAATCAATCTCCAGGTCGGCGGTCGGTCCGCGGCCGCCGACTCTATGGATGCCCGAACGGCCGAAGTCCTTCGCGGCGCGCGGCCTCGCGGGTGCCGGAGCGCGTTCCGGCCTGCCACCTGCCGGGTCCGGCGGCTGGGCCCTGCTGTAGACTGAAGCCGTCCGATTCCTTCTTCAGGAGGCGACCCGAATGAGTGTCTGGGGACCGCTGGAAGAGCGTTACACGACGCCTCGAAAACGACGCCTGCTCGCCCTCGACGGCGGCGGGATCCGCGGCATCCTGACTCTCGGGATCCTCGAGAAGATCGAGGCCGACCTGCGCGCGGCGAGCGGCCGGGGCGACGACTTCCGCCTCAGCGACTTCTTCGACTACATCGCCGGCACCTCGACCGGCGCGATCCTCGCGACCAGCCTGGCGCTCGGCAAGTCGGTGGGCGAGCTGATCGAGTTCTACAAGGAGCTCGGGCCGCAGATTTTCGACAAGGCCGCCCTCTTCAAGCGACTCAGGAACCTCTACAAGAAGGGGCCGCTCGAGGAACAGCTGCAGGCGACGTTCGGCGAGGAGACCGATCTCGGCTCGCCCGACCTGCGCTGCCTGCTGCTGGTTGTGATTCGCAACGTGAGCACGGACTCGCCGTGGCCGATCTCGAGCAACCCCCTGGCGATCTACAACGATCGCGCGCTCGCCGACTGCAATCTACAGATTCCCCTGTGGAAGCTGGTACGCGCCAGCACCGCGGCGCCGATCTTCTTTCCGCCGGAGGTCATCGCCTGGGACGAGAGGGATCCCGAAAAGACCTTCGTGTTCGTCGACGGCGGCGTCACCCCCTACAACAACCCGGCGTTTCTGCTCTTCCGCATGGCGACCGCGGCGCCTTACAAGCTCGCCTGGCCGACCGGCGAGAACCGCTTGATGCTGGTCTCGGTCGGAACCGGCGCGGCGCCCGCGGTCGACGACGACGTGATGTCGCCCTCGAAGAATGCGGTCTCGAATCTCGCCGGCCTGCCCGGCGCCCTGATGTACGGCTCGCAGGTCGATCAGGACATCAACTGCCGAACCGTCGGCCGCTGCGTTTCCGGAGCGGCGATCGACAGCGAGATGGGCGACCTCGTCCCGGTCGACGAAGAGGGCCAGAATGTGCCGCTGGAGACCGATCTGGGCCGCGCCTTCCTCTACGCGCGCTACAACGCCGAGCTGACGAAGGAGGGCCTCGCCGACCTGGGCCACGACGATCTGGACCCGGGAGAGCTCAACAAGCTCGACGCCATCGAGGGCATCGACGACCTCCTCGAGGTGGGCCGGAGCGTCGCCCGCAGACACGTGAACATGTCGGACTTCGGCACCCTGCTCGAGGACTGAATGCGCTCGGCGGATCGAGTCCGCGGGCAGCTCCATCAGAATCGGGTCTGAATGGCCGACGCTCCGGCTGACTTCCGCGAGGAGATCGCTTTCGCCGCCGAGAGGGGCCGGTCCGGGGATCTGGCCCTGCTGGCCGAAGAGGTGCGCAGGTTCGGGTTCCAGTGGGCGGAGGAGGGCCTGCGCCTGCTGGTCGAGGCGGCCAGGGGGGTCCAGGCGGCGGAGAGCGAGGAGCTCGGCGCGGTCCTGGCCTTCACCGGTCACCGGATCGACGCGCCCGGCCGCGAGACGCCGAGGTTCCCGGCCACGGCCGAGCCGCGGGCGCGGGTGATGATCCGCGAGGCGGTCGCCGGCGCGCTCGACGGAGCCGAGAAGCGGGTGATCGGCTACGCCGGTGGCGCCAGCGGCGGCGACATCCTCTTCCACGAGGTCTGCGAGGAGCTCGGCGTCGAGACGCGCCTCCTCCTGGCCGGGCCGCGCGAGGACTACCTGCGAGCCTCGGTCGTCGATAGCGGCGCGGATTGGGTGCGCCGCTTCGACGAGCTGTACGCGCGACTCGAGTCGCGAACGCGAGTCCTTTCGGAGGATCTCGAGCTGCCCGCTTGGCTCCGCTCGGTCCCCGGCTATTCGATCTGGCAGCGGAACAACCTGTGGGAGCTGGAGACCGCCTTCGCCCACGGCTCGGCGCTGACGATCCTGATCGCGCTCTGGAACCACCAGACCGGAGACGGCCCGGGCGGCACCGAGGACATGGTGCGGATCGCTCGAGGGCGCGGCGCCCGCACGGTGATCCTCGACGCCAACAAGCTCGTCGACACGTAGAAGAGCGCAGTAGCCGATCTCACAGCGGCGCCGGAAGCCGGGCGGTAGCTTGGCGCCGAGATGCTCCTCGGGGCGCGAGGCGTAGTGATCGTGACGGCGCTGCTTGCGGGGGCGCACGCCCCGGCCGCGCTCGGACTGGAGGCGGCTTCGGAGATCGACGCGGCCGCTCACGGCGAGGGCTACGTCTGGGGCGGATCCGGGCAACCGATGGCTGAGACCTTCTCTCTGCCGAAGGGCGTGGCCACCGGCTTGTCGGCGGCCGCGCACCGCGGCCCGCTTCTGGTGCGCGACTTCCCGATCGCCCCGGGCGAGCGAGCCGACGTCCTGTTCGAGCGGCTCGATGTCTACGCGCCCGGGGCCAGGATCCGGATCGTCGACGACCAGGGGAGCCGCGAGCAGCCGCGGTCGGCGCGCGTGCATCTGCTGGGGTCGGTCGCCGCCGCTCCGCGGGTTCGGGTCGGTCTGTCGATGGATGCCGACGGCGGCGAGCTCTCCGGTCTGGTGAAGACGCCGAGTGGCGTGTACGGACTCTGGCAGCTCGCTTCCGACGATCCGATGTTCGCGCGCTACGAGGTCGGCCGGAGCCTCGAGGATCGGCTCGGCCTCGAGATCGAGACCGCCTGCGGCGCCCCCGATCGATTCGAGCTGGGGCTGCCGATCGATTCGCTGGGCGGGACCATGCCGCAGCTCGGCGGCTCGACGCCGACGCACGTGGCGACGATCGCCTTCGATACCGACGGCGAGCTCCTCGCCGACTACCTCAACGACACCGCCGCCGCGGCCGACGCCATCGCCGACCTGGTGGCCGCCCTGAACGTGATCTATGAGCGCGATCTCGGCTTGCGCCTGCTGCAGGGCGAGACGCTCTTGCGCACCAATCCCGCCGGCGACCCGTACGAGTCGAGCTCGACGAGCGCCCAGCTGGACGAGGTCGGCGCCTGGTGGGAAGCGAACCAGAGCGCGGTCGAGCGGGTCTGGGTCGCTCTGCTCTCGGGCAAGGGCTCCTCCCAAGGGGGCGGCTGCAGCGGCGCCGGAATCGCCTGGGTCGACCAGTACTGCGATCCGGTGGTCTCCGGGGGGCCCTGGGACGGTGGCTCCTACAGCGCCACCCAGGTCCTGAGGTGCCTGCCGCTCGCCGGCGGCTCGAACACCCGGCTGATCGGCCACGAGGTCGGCCACAATGCCGGGTCCGGTCACACGCACTGCTACAGCCCCGAGATCGATCAGTGCTACAACGCGCACAGCGGCTGCTTCTCGGGCTCCCCCAGCTGCCCCGATCACAGCTCCGTCATCCCCGGCATCACCCCCGGCAAGGGGACGATCATGAGCTATTGCCACTTCGGAGGAGCCGCGGGCGCCGGCTGCGGCTCGAGCGAGGCCTACTTCCACCCCGTCGTCATCGCGCGAATCCAGCAGAGCATCAACGCCGCGACGCCCCTCTGTGTCGCGCTCACCGGAGGCGATCTGGCGGTGGTGGTGACGGATAGCGAGGATCCGGTCGGGCGGGGCACGGGGCTGAGCTACACGGTAACGGTCACCAACCTGGGTCCGGCTGCCGCGACCGGCGTCGAGGTGGACGGGGCTTTGCCGGCGGGCACCACTCTGATCTCGACCAGCGGCTGCGCCGAGGATCCCGCCGGGGCGCCGACCTGCACCCTCGGCCAGATCGCCAGCGGTGCGTCCAGGGCTTTCGCGACCACGGTGCTCGTCGGACCGTCGGCGCCGGCGCTCCTCCAGAACAGCGTCACTGTGTCGGCCGCGACCAACGATCCGGTCCCGAGCAACGACGCCGCCTCCGAGACGACAACGGTGGCGTCCTGGCCGTGCCACCCCGCCAGCCTCGACCTGAACGCCGCCGACAACGCGACCCCGGGCCCCTTCGTCAGCGAGGGCTCGATCACCGCCGGCGACGGGTTCGAGGTGGGCGTCGGCGAGAGCATCGTCTTCCGGACCGCGGCCGAGATCCGCCTGACCGACGGCTTCACCGCAGCCGGCGACTTCAGCGCCATGCACGACCCCTTCATCGACTGCGAGTAGCGGCCCCCGCGGGTGGAGATGGTTTCGAATCGGTTGTTCCGCCGGCTGCTCTCGGCTGTCTCAATCGACTGATGTGGCAGCTGTCGAGCGAGTTGGCGTGTCCCGTGCCCTGCGCGGCCGCCGGAGTGACGCCGAATCGGGCTCCGGCCTCCGATACTCTTGTCGCTCACGCATACGAGCTCTCGATCGAGCCCGCGCGAGCGAACGCGATGGATCTGAGTCGGCTGACGGACGAGGAGTTGATTGGGCGGATCCGGCAGGGGTCCGAAGGGAGTGTGGAAGCCCTCCACGACGCCCTCTACCGTCGCTACTATCGGAAGGTCGCCGGGTGGTGCCTGCGCGTCTGTGGCGACCGGGAGCGAGCCTCCGACCTGGCCCAGGAGGTCTTCCTTCGAGTCCACGACCGTCTCGACAGCTTCCGTCTGGAGAGCCGGTTCTCGACCTGGCTCTACACGGTCACTCGCCGGGTGGCGATCAACCGCGGCAAGTCCGAGCGGCTTCGCCAGGCGGCGTCGCTCGATGCCGTCTCGCTGCCGGAGCCGGTGGATCCGGCGCCGGACGCCGGCGAGCTCGCAGAGCGGCGGCAGATCGCCCTCGAGTTCCGGCGTGCGATGAAGCGCGACCTCGAGCCGACGGAGGCCAGGGTGCTCTATCTTCACTTCGTCGACGGCCTGACCCTGCCGACGATCACCCGCATCCTCGGGCTGGAGAACAAGTCGGGGGCGAAGGCGTACATCGTGAGCGGAAGGCGAAAGCTCGAGCGCCGCTTTGGGCGCTGGCTGGTGCGCCAGGGCGAGCCGCCAGCGCGCAAGAGGGGAGTAGCCGGATCGTGAGCGAACGCGCGTCCATCGGAGAGTGGCTGCGACGCGCCTACGAGGGCGCCGAGGCCTGCCCGCCGCCGGAGGCTTACCTGCCGGAGGAGATTGCGGCGCTCGACGCTGCTGCCAGGGAGCGGCTCGAAAGCCACGCACGAGAATGCGCCGCCTGCGCGGCGGAGCGCGAGCTGGCGAACGCGTTCGGCGCACCCGACCCGGCGACTTCGGAAGAACGGCGCGATATCGACCGGATCGTGCGCCGCCTCGAGCGTCGGCCGGCCCATGGTGGGTCCGGCCGCCTTCTCGGCGGACCGTCGTTCTGGAGCTCGCTCGGCCGGGCACCGGCGTTGCGCTGGGCCGCGGCTCTGGTGGTGTTGATCGGCGTGGGCATCGGCGTACGGAACGCCTCCACCCCCCCGCCACTCCCGGAGGGTCCCGGCGAAAGCGTGACGCGAAGCTCGACTCTCGAGGTCGTGGCGCCGCTGGGCGAGCTCGAGGCTCCTCCCGGCGATCTCGTCTGGCGAAGCGTCGAGAATGCCTCCGAGTACCGTGCAACGATTCGCGGTGTGGACGACCGGGTGCTCTGGCGTGGGACCACCACCGGCACGACTCTGGTCGTCGACGAGGCTCTCGGCAAGCGGCTGCTTCCGGCGGTAACCTACGTCTGGACTGTCGAGGCGGTGAACGACCGGAACGAGCGGATCGCCTGGTCTGC
>JAHEKO010000023.1:2850-5432 GCA_024638355.1 Acidobacteriota bacterium | reverse complement strand
GACGATGAGATCGAGCCGGGCGAGAGAGCCGAGATCGGTCTGGGTACCTTCGAGCCGGTCGGGATGGCCGAAGGACAGATCGGTCTGCGGTTCGACCCCAGGCTCGTGCGCGGCAAGATCCGGGTCAAGATGAAGAAGCAGCACGGCAAGCGACGCTTCAGCGCCGATCGCTCCGAGCCCGGGCTGGTGCTGGTGAGGTTCAAGTCGAAAGACGCGTCGTTCAACTCGGTGCCCGGCGAGCTGCTTTCAGTCGACTTCAAGACGCCGCCGGAAACACCCGTGGGCACCCGGTCGCGCGTCTGGCTCGATCGGGCTCTGACCTTCTTCGTCGACGCCGAGGGCGACGTCCTGCCCTTCGATCTCGAGGACGGCACCCTCGAGTTCGAGTCGGACTGAGGCTCGAACCGCGGCGCGGACGACCGCGCTACTCGGCCCGCTAGCCCTCGACCCGCGCGCCGACTGCGGCTAAGCTCGCGCACCTACCCGGGTAGCGAAGCACGAGGAGACTCCGATGCCGACGAGACGCCTGACAGCCGCACTCCTGCCGCTCATCTTCTGCACCGCCGCGCTTGCCGCGACCGACTGGCCGCACCTGCGCGGACCGGAGCTCGACGGCCGGGCCCCCGCGGAGGTGATCGCCGGCGCCGAGGCTCCGGGGCTCGAGGTCGGCTGGCGGATCCCGCTCGGCTCGGGCTACTCGGGTATCGCGGTCGCGGCGGGGAGGGCGGTGACGATGTTCACCGAAGGTGATTCCGACTGGGTAGCGGCGTTCGATCTCGTCAACGGCTCGGAGCTCTGGCGCCATCGGCTCGACAGCGTGAATCGTGGCCGCGACGGCTCGGCCGACGGACCGATCTCGAGCCCGGTGATCGGCGCCGGAGCGGTCTACGCTCTCGGACCCAAGGGCCAGCTGGTGGCTCTCGACCTGGAGGATGGAGAGCTTCGCTGGTCGCGGCGGATGGACCGCGACTTCGGCGCGACGGAGCCCGATTTCGGCTTCGGCGCGACGCCCCTGCTCGTCGACGGCAAGCTGGTGGTCCTGACCGGTGTCGAGGGCGGCGCGGTGACGGCGCTCGACGCGGAGACGGGAGAGACGCTCTGGGCCTCCGGAACGGACGAGTACCAGTATCAGGTTCCGGTGGTCACGAGCGCGGGCGAGACCACCCAGATCCTCGTGAGCTCGAGCCGGGCCATGATCGGCGTCGACCCGCAGAACGGCGCCGAGCTCTGGAGCTACGAGGCCAAGGAAGGCGAGCAGATCGGCGGCACGATCACTCTCGCCGGCGAGGACCGCTTCCTGGTGCAGATCACGGGCGAGAGCGTGATGCTCGCCCTCGAGCGCGGCGACGACGGGTTCAGCGTGCGCGAGCTCTACCGGACCCGCGAGCTCGGCGGGACCTACGCGCTGCCGGTCTACTACGACGGCCACCTCTACGGGTACCGCGGCCAGATCCTCGCCTGCGTCGACGCCGAGACCGGCGAGCGACTCTGGCGCTCGCGGCCGCCGGGCGGGCGCGGGCTGATCCTGGTGGGCGACAAGCTCGCGCTCTTCGCCGCCGCCGGCCACGTCGTGCTGGCCGACGCCAGCCCCGAGGGCTACGTCGAGCGGGCCCGGATCAAGGCTCTCGACGTCAGCGGCTACACCTGGCCGAGCTACGCCGACGGGCGCATCCTGGTGCGGAATCTCGAGGAGATGGCCGCGGTCACCCTCGGCGGCGGCTCGCCGACGGCCGGCGAGGCGCGGACGGCCGAGGTCGGCGGGGAGTTCGGTCGCTTCCTCGAATCGCTCGACTCGGCGCCGGACAAGGCCGCGGCGATCGAGGGCTACCTGGAAGCGCAAGAGAGCCTGCCGATCGTCGAGGGCGAGCGCGTCCACTTCGTCTACTACGGCGAAGCCGAAGATGTCGCGATCCAGGGCACGATGACCGCCGCGGGCGGCTCGGAGGCCATGGCGCGCGTCGCCGGCACGGACTTCTTTCACCGCAGCTACACCCTCGAGCCCGGCGGCCGCTGGGAATACCGGTACGTTCGCGACTACGGCGAGCGCATTCCCGATCCGCGCAATCCACGCGGCGTACCGGCGCGCCAGGGCGGAGGCCAGGTGTCCGAGCTCTACCTGCCGGGATACGAGCCCGCGGAGCACGTGGCCGAGCGCGAGGATGGAGCGAAGGGCACCCTCGAGGAGGTCCGCTTCGAGAGCGAGATTCTCGGACTCGAGCGGCTGGTGACGGTCTATCTGCCGCACGGCTACGGCGACTCGGATCGGAGCTATCCGCTCCTCGTCGTCCACGACGGCGCGGACTGGCTGGAGAAGGGCCTGATGGCCAACACCCTCGACAACCTGATCGGCAGCCGCATTCGACCGGTGGTGGTCGCCTTCCTGAAGGCGCGAGACGAGTGGTGGCTCGAGGCCGGCGGCACCGCCACCGCCGCGCACGTCGACATGCTGACCTCCGAGCTCGTGCCGCTGCTCGAAGAGCGCTACCGCCTCGAGAAGGGGCCGGAGTCGCGGGCGCTGATGGGCAACACCGGCTGGGGCCTGACCAGCGCCTACGCCGCGCTTCGGCACCCCGATCTCTTCG
>JAHEKO010000023.1:0-2750 GCA_024638355.1 Acidobacteriota bacterium | reverse complement strand
CCCGAGAATCCGCCACCGGAGAAGCCGCCGAAGCCGCCGCCGGAGGACGACCAGCCCCCGCCGCCGGTCCAGCGGCCGCCCCCCGACGAGCGGCCCATCCAGGTCCAGAGCACCGGGAAGGCGAGGATCCAAACGATGCCGGGAACGAGGCCGAGCGGCGAACCCCAGATCGAGAGCGGTACGAGGAACCAGAAGGGCGTCACCAGGAAGAAGAGGAGCCAGCCGGCGCAGCCGCGGGAGCCGAGCGCGAGGAAGGAGAAGAAGCCAGCGGTAACCAGGAAGCCGAGGAAGCGCCCTGCGGGGCCCGGCCGATCGCCTTCTCGCGACCCACCGGGCGGCGGCAGGGCATCCTCGCCTTCGACCAGCCCGGCGAGGATCTCGACTCCGTCTTGAATGCCGCCGGCGAAGTCGCCCTGACGGAAGCGGGGAGCGATGACGTCGTCGAGGATCCGCCGCGAAGCCAGGTCGGTGACCGCCGGCTCGAGGCCGTAGCCCACCTCGAGCCGCATCTTGCGATCGTCGCGAACGATCAGCAGGAGGGCGCCGTCATCGAACTCGCCGCGCCCCAGCTTCCAGGTCTCGGCGACCCGCAGGCTGTAGTCGTCGATCACCTCACCGTCGAGGGTCGGGATCGTCAAGACGGCGATCTGCGCGCCCCGCTCGTTCTCGAGGCGCTCCAGGCGTGCCTCGATGCGGGCCTCGGCTTCGGCCGGGAGCATGTCGGCGAGGTCGTTGACCCGGCCGGCGAGGAATGGAACCTCGACCGCGGCGGCCGCCAACGGGCCCGCCGTGGCGAGCACCAGGACGAGCGCCACGGCCGGTAGGCGCGTCGCGCTACTCATCGAGCAGTCTCGGCCGGTTGCTCAACTCGTTCTCGTCGTCGGCCCGTCGGTCGACGCCCCGTTCCGCGAGAATCCGGCCGCACGCCTCGATGGCGTCGACCAGGGCCTCGCGCGTTCGCCCGGCGCGGATGCCGCGGGTCAGCTCGCCCGTGATCGCGTCCCAGACCTCGGCGTCGACCCGTTCGCGGATGCCTTCGTCGACCAGGATGCGGACCCGGTGCTCGAAGAACGCGACGAATAGCAGGACTCCGGTTCGATCGCGAGTGGCGAAGACCTCCTCGTCGAGAAAGGCCGCCGCGGCGCGGTGGTCGACGCGTCGATCGAGGACCTCCGTGGGTACCAGCAGGCGGCGCAGGAGCGGTAGGGCGACCACGGCGAGGAAGCCGAGGACCGCGCCGAGGAGTGTTCCGAGGGGCAGCAGGAACGGGTCGATCGGTTGCCAGCCGGCCGCGGTCGTCTGCCACACGCCGATCGCACCGGCACCGAAGATCGCGCCCAGGGCCGCCCCCATCCAGGGGGTGCCCGGATAGGGGTCGCAGCGCTTGACCAGCACGCAGACGAGCTCGCCGCCGGTGCGCTCCTCGGCCGCTCGCGTCGCTTCGCGAATCGCGCTCAGATCGGCGGCGGAGAGGCCTTCGAAGCCGATCTCGGCCGACATCGGGGGCAGGCTAGAACTCTACGGTCGGTGGCTCTTCGGCCCCCGGGGTGGACTCGAAGTAGGGCTTGTCGGCGAAGTCGAACGCCCTCGCGTAGAGGGTGCCGGGGAACTGCCGGCGATAGGTGTTGTAGGCCTGAACCGCCTCGTTGAAGCGGCGGCGCTCCACCGAGATGCGGTTCTCGGTGCCCTCGAGCTGCACCTGGAGGTCGCGAAACGCCTGGGTGGCGCGCAGCTCGGGATAGCGCTCGACGACGACCAGGAGCCGCGACAGGGCCGAGGAGAGCCCGTCCTGAGCCTGCTGAAAGGCGGCGAGCTGCTGGGCGTCGGGGATCCCGTCGATCTGCACCTGCCCGACCTTGGCGCGCGCCTCGACCACGGCGGTCAGGGTCTCCTGCTCGAAGTCGGCCGCGCCCTTGACCGTCGCCACCAGGTTGGGGATCAGGTCGGCCCGGCGCTGGTAGACGTTCTCCACCTGGCTCCAAGCGCTGTCGGCTCCTTCCTGGAGCTCGACCAGGCGGTTGTAGGGACCGCAGCCGGCGAGCGATAGCGCGGCGGCGAGCAGGACGACGAGGGACATGGATCTCATGGCTCTTCTCAGCTCCTTGGCGAACGACCGATCTCGATGGGGCGGGCGCAGTATACCGTCGCTCCGACGGTCATCTCCTCCGCCGGCGCAGGTAGAGGATCGCCGCCGCCAGCGCGATCGCGCCGCCGAGAAGCCACCGTCCGAGCCCCCCGGCGTTGACGACCGGCGGCGCGCTGCCGGTCAGCACATAGCCGGCCCATAGGTGCGGACTCCGCCATTCGGGCCGGCTGCGGAAGGTCTGCTTCGCCCGGCGGAGGGCTTCCGCGGGCGAGATCCCCCTGCCCAGATGCCAGTAGAACTGATCCATGAAGGCGGCGGTCGCCCGGTCCTCGACGTCCCACAGGGTCGCCAGCACGCTCCGGGCGCCGGCCGCGAGGAAGGCGCCGGTCAGAGTGGCGAGGGAGTCGCCGGCGCTCCCCTCGCCGAGGGCGGTGCGGCAGGCGGCGAGCACGGCGAGGTGCGAACGCAGGTCGAGGGCGGCGATCTCGCGCGGATAGAGCAGGCCGTCGTCGGCCTCGCCGGGCGCCAACAACACGGCGGAGCCCCGGCCGGGCCGCTCGTCGATGACCGCGTGAGTGGCCAGGTGTACCACCCGCGCGCCATCCCGAACGGCGTCGCGGAACGCGCGCTTCGTGGCGTCTTCGCCCCTCAGAAGCAGGTTGGG
>JAHEKO010000360.1 GCA_024638355.1 Acidobacteriota bacterium | reverse complement strand
TTGGGACCGTCGACGTTCGCCAGCAGATCTTCGAGGGGCAGATGGCGGATCGCCTTCTCCCATTCGACATCCGGCATCTCGGGCGCCAGGTCGAAGTACTTGCCCAGGCGCATCCTGTCCTCCTGGGAGGTATCGGCGGGAAACGTCGGCCGCTGGGTGTTCTGCACGCCGTAGAGCCAGACCCCGAAGAGCATCTGGAAAACGCCGCCCCGATACCAGTTGCCCTGCTCGTAGAACCGTCCGATCCGACCCATGCCGGCGCCCGAAGCCATCGGCACCATCGCCGCATGCGCCGGATGGTCCGTCGCCGCCAGAGCCAGCTGCCACTCGGCCGACGACGAGCAGCCGATGGTGCCGACCTTGCCGTTCGACCAGGGCTGCTCGGCGATCCAGGTCAGGGCGTCGTAGCCGTCGGTGCGCGGGAAGCCCAAAATCTCCCACTCGCCCTCCGAGAAGTACTTGCCGCGCTCGTTCTGGATGACGAAGGCGTATCCCTTCTCCATCGCCCGGCTGATCCACTCGAGGCGGCTCAGGCTCAGCTGCGAGAAGTTGTAGGGGGTGCGCCAGAAGATCGTCGGCAGCGGACCCTCGGCGTTCTTCGGGCGGTAGACGTCGGTCGCCAGCCCGACGCCGTCGCGCATGGGCACCAGGATCTTCTGCTCGACCTCGGCACTCGCCGCGATCTCCTTTTCGAGCTCGGCGCGGCGCGGGTCCTCGTCGGCAGCCGCCGCGGCCGCGAGGACGAGAGCGAGAACGACGCACAGGGCACCCTTGAAGTCGAAGCTACGGGTCACGGCTACCTCCTCAGTCCCAGAATCGGGTCTCGACAATCGACGATCTCGGCGCGCGCTCCTCAGTCGCCCTCGATCGGCCCCAGATGGAGATCGAACCAGTCCAGCGTCTCGCGGATGACCGCGTTCCAGTCGTACGGCATATGCCCGCCGGCGAGCACGGCGTGGCGCTTTTGCCCGGTCGGCGTCCCGAGCAGCTCGAGCATCGGTCGTTGGGCGGTCTCGACCGGGATGCCGTAGTCGCTCTCGCCGTTGATCATCAACACCGGAGCCGAGACGCGCGGCGCGTAGTTCAACGGGTTGACCTCGGGCGGCTCGGCCAGCATGTGCCCGTCGTCGAAGCCACCGGCCAGGTAGACGACCGCTTTGAAGCGCGTCTCGATGGCGGTGAAGAGCGGGCCGTACTCGGCGCCGAAGCTCAGCCCCACGAAACCGAGATTGCCACCCCGGAGATCCTCGCGGGTCTCCACATAGTCGACCGTGCGTTGCAGGTCGTTGACCCGTTGGACAAAGGCGTCGCGCAGGGCGCGTCCTTGCCGCGGGCCGCGTCGCTCCCCACCGCCGCGCTCGAGCGTCCCTTTGTAGATCGGCCAGACCAGCGCCCGGCCGCTTCTCGGCACGAAGAAAATCGGATCGGAGCGCATGTCGTCGATCGAGGTCAGCCAGTTCGCCCCGCTGTGGGGTACGTAGACGACGGTCTGAAACGGCGGCGTGGCGTTGCGGGGCAGGAAGAGATAGGCGAGCACGCGCTCGTTGGCGTAGGCCGCGGTGAAACTGACCGTCTCACGGCGCCAATCGGGATGCGAGTCGTCGACCGATTCGAGCCGAGCGGCGAGGGGCTGCGGATCGTAGTCGAAGTACGACCGGTAGAACTCGAAGACGTCGTCCGGCACCGGCTCGTCCTGGGCGAAGTCGTGACGGAAGACTCCGACCTCGGCCATCAGCGAGGCCGGCACCGGCTCATCGGAGACCGCCAGGCGGAAGCCCATGTCGGGCTGGCGCTCGAACGGGTCGCGCGCGACGTTGTTGGTGAAGACGTAGGACGGGTCGAGCCACGATCCACCGAGGATGTAGCGCTGATCTCCCGGCGCCCGATTCCAGCACCACTCGGACACGTTGCCGGCGAGGTCGCTGTGGCCGTAGCGGCCGATGCCCTCGAAGCTGCCCACGGGGGCGGGCCCCTCGCCTTCGACGTTGCTCATCAGCAGGAGCTCGCCGCGGATCGACCAGGGTGCGCCCCGCCGCCACTGGTAGAAGCTGGGCAGGCTCTTGCCGGCGAAGGCGGCGTAGGCGGCCGCCTCGTACCAGCTCACGCCCCGGACGGGATGATCGCCCTTCCCGTCGGGAGGGCGCCCCAGCCTCCAGGTGGCGGGTCCCGGGCGCCCGGTCGAGTCGACCAGCAGGCGCATCGCTTCCTCACGCCCGAGCCGCTCACCCTGGAGCTCGAACGGCTCCGTCCAGTAGTCGGGCTCGCGGTAGCCGCCGGCGTCGACGAACTCCTGGAACTCCCGGTTGGTGACCTCGTACCGGCCGAGCCAGAAGCCGGGCACCTCCACCGGCTCCTCGAGGGCGAGCGAGTACCGGCCGGCCGGCACCCAGACCATCCCTTCGGGCGCGGTGTCCTGCGGGGTCAGATGGAAGACGTGTCGCGGGCTCTCGGCCTCGGCGCCGACCTCGAGCTCGTCGAAGCCCGGCTTGACGAGTCGCAGGCGAAGATAGGTGCGCGGTATCCGCGCCTTCTCCAGGGGCGAAGTGCCGAGGCGCTGCCACTCTCCCTCCGGCTCGCGGTAGTCCTTGTAGAAGACCTCGGCGCCGGTGGGCTCGGTGGAGATCGTGACGCGGCCGGAAGCGCGGTCGATCAGAGACCCGAGCTGGGGGTCGTCAGGGAGCACGTTCGCGGTTTCGACCGCCAGCCCATATCCCTCGTAGATCCGCTGCTCGTCCAGCAGCCTGGCGATCTCGGGCAGGGTGTCGTTGCGTATTCGCTCGCGGCGTCGATCGCGAGCCAGGAGCCAGAGCGCCGCGATGAGGAGCAGCACCACCGTGGCGGCGGCGGGTATCAGGATCCGCTTCTTCAGCCGGCGCTCTCGTTCAACCAGCTCGGGGGCGGCGGGCCGGCGCTGCTCGCGGAGAGCCTCGGCCACTGCCAGCGCCGCGTCGAACCGCTCCGCCGGGTCCTTCCTCAGACACTTCGTCACGAGGGCGTCGAGGGCCGGCGGCAAATCCGTTCGGCGCAGCCTCGGCGACTCGGGCTCGGTAGTGAGAATCGCCACCTGGAGCGCCGCCAGCGACTCTCCGGCGAACGGTCGGCTACCGGTCAGCATCTCGTACAAGACCGATCCGAGCGCGAAGACATCGGCACGGGCGTCGACGGCTCCCGCTTCGATCTGCTCCGGGGCCATGTAGGCGGGCGTCCCGAGGATCTGACCCTGAGCCGTCATCATCGCCGTCGGCAGGTCGGAATCCTCCGCCGACCCACCCAGCGGGTCGCGCAGCTTGGCGAGCCCGAAGTCGAGAATCTTGAGCTGGCCGTCCCTCGCGATCATGATGTTCGCGGGCTTCAAATCGCGGTGGATCACGCCCCGCTCGTGGGCGGCCGCGACTCCTCCGCACAACTGGGAAGCGAGATCGTAGAACTCGTCGAGGGGCAGCCCGTCGTGCGGAATGAGGTCGGCGAGCTGCACGCCCTCCACCAGCTCCATGGTCAGGAAGTGAACGGTTCCCTCGGGCGTCGGAGCCTGTTCGAGCGAGTGGATCGTGATGATGTTCGGGTGCTCGAGCGCCGCGATCGCCTCGGCCTCCAGCCGGAACCGTTGCAGCCGCTCCTGGCTCCCGGCGAGCTCGGTGGGAAGCACCTTGAGCGCTACGCGGCGCTTCAGACGGGTGTCGGTCGCGGCATAGACCTCGCCCATCGCGCCCGCACCGAGTCGCTCGAGGTCTTCGTAGTGGCCGAGGCTGGCTCCCTCCAAGTTCAAAGCGAGGGCCATTCTAGACCCGATACCGCCCGTGAGTCGCTCCGCCGACTCGAGCGCCGGCGGCGGGTATCATTTGCTGTTCTCGATCGAGACACCGGACCTCGAGGATAGACGGAATGGAGGGAACCACGATGATGATCCGCGGCCGCATCGCGCTCACGGCCCTATCGACCGCCGCCTGCCTGAGCCTCGCACCGCCCGCTACCGGCGAGATGCTCGAGCAGGCCGTCCGCGCCGACTACGACGCCTACCTCGAAGACCTCTTCATTCACTTCCACCAGAATCCGGAGCTCTCGTTCCTCGAGCACGAGACCGCGAAGCGGATGGCCAAAGAGCTCCGCTCCCTTGGCGTCAAGGTCGCCGAGGGCGTCGGTGGCACCGGCGTGGTTGGAATGCTGCGCAACGGCGACGGGCCGCTGGTGCTGGTGCGCGCGGACATGGACGGTCTTCCGGTCAAGGAGGACTCGGGCCTCGAGTACGCCTCGGTCGCCATGCAGGAGGACATCACCGGCAACGTGGTGCCCGTCATGCACGCCTGCGGACACGATGTCCACATCACCTCGCTGCTCGGCACGGCGCGCCGTCTGGTGGCGATGAAGGACGCCTGGTCGGGCACGGTGATGTT
>JAHEKO010000359.1 GCA_024638355.1 Acidobacteriota bacterium | reverse complement strand
TAGACCGAGAATGCCCGCGCCGTCTCCTCCACGCTGGGCGAGACCTCGATCCGCGGCAGGCCCAGACCCGCCTGCTCGAAGCGGCTCCCGGCGACCAGCCCCTGATAGAAGTCGGCCGGCTGCGAGTCGAAGCCGCTGGTGACCAGCAGGAGCGCCTTGGGCCCCGGGCCGTCCTGGTCGGAGAGCCAGCTCAGCAGGTTTCCGCGCTGCCGGGCCAGAAGCTCGGTCTCGTCTTCGACCGCCGCCCTCATGGCGGCGCCGACCGCCGTCAGCTGCTCGGCGGCGACGGCACTCCCCTCTTCCGCCACTTCGGTGTCGAGAAGATGCTCGGCGACGAGCTCGCTCCGCAGCGTCATCTGGCCGCCTTCGCTCGTCTCGCGTACCAGAAGCCAGCGCAACGCTTGATCCAGTGCCTCCGGATCGCGAGTGGCCGGCAGGGTGACCGTCACCGACTCGCCGGCGAGCACGATCTCCACCGTGCCGAGGGCGGTGAGCCGATTCGCCTGCTCCGCCAGGTCGAGCAGCGCGCTGCGATAGACCGGCGCCTCCACCAGGAGTTGATCGAAGTAGGCGACGATGCGCCAGGGCTCGGTCAGCGGCTCGACCGCGACGACCGGGCGGGGCGAACCGTCCTCGAGCACCTCCAGCCGCTCGGCCTTGAGCTCGCCGCCGCCGACGGCCTCGACCAGGAGCTCCGCGGGGCGGAAGCGCTCGGCCGCAACCGGCCCGGCCGTCTGGAAAAGTGCCAGACAGGCCAGAGCGGCGATGCTGTGAAGGCGCGATGTCATGGTGGAACCCTTGCGGAATCCGGCCGGGCGTCGCCTGCGCCGGAGAGACACCTCACTACGCAATTGTCGTGCCCTGCGCCGTGGCGATCGGGTAATATCGTCGGCGTGGAGGTAGATGATACCTTCACGCCAACTCGCGCACAGCTTCGCAGGTCCCAGGACCGTAGGACCCGGTTCGATGCCGAGTCCTCCCGGTCAGCCACGAGCGCGAGCCTCGACCCTTCAGTCGCCGCGGCGTGAGCCGCGCTCAATAGTTTCGTTTCTCTACAGGAGTCGCACATGTCTTCCATCTTCGAAGCCCTGACCCAACAACTCGGAGGCTCGACCCTCGACCAGATCAGCCGGCAGATCGGCGCCGACCGCTCGACGACCGAAAAGGCGTTGCCGGCCGCCCTCGGCGGCCTGATGGCCGCCCTCGCCGCCAACGCCGGCCGGAAAGACGGCGCCCAGGCCCTCGACAGCGCGCTGGCGAAGGACCACGACGGAGCCGTGCTCGACAATCTGGGCGGCTTCCTCTCGAATCCGAGCGGCGGCAGCGGCATCCTCAAGCACGTCCTCGGCGGCAAGCAGCCGGCCGTGCAGGCCGGCATCAGCCAGACGACCGGCCTCGACGCCGGGTCGGCGGGCCAGCTGCTCGCGACCCTGGCGCCGATCGTCATGGGCGCCCTCGGCAAAGAGCGCCGGCGCGGCGGCCTGGATGCCGGCGGGCTCGCCGGAATGCTGGCCAACGAGCGTCAGCAGGTCGCGAAGCGGGCGCCCGGAGGCGACCTTCTGACGTCTCTGCTCGACGCGGACGGAGACGGCCAGATCCTCGACGACCTGGCGTCGAAAGTCGGCAGCGGATTGCTAGGGAGCCTGCTCAAGAAGTAGGTTGATTCGTCACGTGCAACCTCGCGGCGCCGGATCGGACCGGCGCCGCGGTTCCAAATCTGGAAACCATTTCCACTACTCAAGGAGCTACACCATGGGTCTGTTCGATTTCGTAAAAGAAGCCGGCGCCAAGATGTTCGGGGCCGACGACAAGGAGGCGAAGGCCGCGGCCGAAGCCGCCCAAGCCACCGAGGCCGCCGAAGCGGCCGCCGCCAAGAAGACGCTCGACCGGCGTCTGGCTATGAAGCTGGTCTCGGCGGTCGAGACCATGGGCCTGGGCGTCAAGGGCCTGAGCATTCGCGTCGACGGCGATCTCGCCGTCGTGAGCGGAACCGCGACCTCGCAGTCCGAGCGCGAGAAGGTCGTGCTGATGGTCGGCAACACCCAGGGCATCGCCCGGGTCGACGATCAGATGGAGCTCGCGCCCGAGCCGCAGGCCAACTTCTACACCGTCAAGTCGGGGGACTCGTTGTCGAAGATCGCCAAGGAGCAGTACGGCGACGCGATGAAGTATCCGGTCATCTTCGAGGCCAACAAGCCGATGCTCAAGGACCCCGACAAGATCTACCCGGGTCAGGTCCTGAGGATCCCGCCCCTCGCCGGGTGACGGCAGCGGACCTCACCGTAGTCGACGCCCTCGCCGAGCGCGCTCGTAGCCTCGGCGCCCGCACCGCGCTGCGCGTAAAGCGCGACGGCGAGTGGCGTTCGACGACCTGGTCCGAGTACCACGCCGCGGTCCTGCGGGTTGGCCGGGCGCTCGTCGCGCTCGGCCTCGAGCCGGGGCAGGGCGTCAACGTCCTCGGGTTCAACCGACCGGAGTGGTTCATCTCGTCGCTCGCCGCCGTGGCGGCGGGCGGTCTTCCGGCCGGCGTCTATACGACGCTCACCGCCGAGCAGTGCCTCTACATCGCCGAGCACAGCGAGGCCGCGGTCGCGGTGGTCGAGAACCACGACCAGCTGGCGAAGCTCCTCGCCATTCGCGATCGGCTGCCCGCCCTGCGGGCGATCGTCCTGATGGAGGGCTCGAGCGACGAGCCGGGGGTCTATTCCTGGGCCGAGCTGATGGCGCTCGGCGACGACGCCCACGGACCGGAGCTCGACCGGCGCATCGCCCGGCTCGATGCGGGGGCGCGATGCCAGCTGATCTACACCTCCGGCACCACCGGGCCGCCCAAGGCGGTCGCCCTCAGCCATCACAACGCGCTCTGGACCGCGCAGGCGGTGATCGACTACTTCGAGTTCTCGTCGGACGACGAGTTCATCAGCTACCTGCCGCTGAGCCATATCGCCGAGCAGATGCTGTCGCTCTACGCGCCGCTCCTCATCGGCTGCTCGGTATCGTTCGCCGAGAGCCTCGACAAGCTCCTCGACAATCTGCGCGAGATCCGGCCGCACGTCTTCTTCGGAGTACCGCGGGTGTGGGAGAAGATCCAGGCCGGCATCGAAGCGACGGCTGCCCGCAACAGCGGCCTGAAGCGACGCATCGGCAGGTGGGCACGAGCCCAGGGGCTGGCCGGCGGTTATGCCGACCAGAAAGGCGAGCGCCGGCCGCTGCTCTACGGTCTGGCCGATCGCCTCGTCTTTCGCAAGGTCCGGGAGAAGCTGGGGCTCGACCGCGCCCGGATTTGCGCGGTCGCGGCGGCGCCCACCCCGCTGGCGACGTTCGAGTTCTTTCTCAGCCTGGGGATTCCGATTCTCGAGGTCTACGGCCTGAGCGAGTGCACGGGTCCCGCCACCATCTCGACGCCGAGCCGCTATCAGACCGGCGGCGCGGGATTCACGCTCGAGGGCACCGAGATCCGCATCGCCGCCGATGGCGAGATCCTCATTCGAGGACCGCACGTCTTTCTCGGCTATCACAAGGACCCCGAGGCGACCGCCGCGGCGATCGATGCCGACGGCTGGCTGCACAGCGGTGACATCGGCGCCTTCGACGAGGACGGCTTCCTGCACATCACCGACCGCAAGAAGGAGCTGATCGTCACCTCCGGCGGCAAGAACGTCGCCCCCCAGGTGATCGAGGGACAGCTGCGCACCATCCCGGGGGTCGCCCAGGCGGTGGTGATCGGCGACGGGCGCAAGTTCCTCACCGCCTTGATCACGCTCGAGCCCGAGTCGATCTCGGCGGCGCTGCGCGCAGCGCGGAGCCCCGCCACCGACGCCGAGAGCGCGGCCGCCTGCGAGACCTTCCGCGCCTATCTCGAGAGCGCGGTCGAGGGGGTCAACGGTCAGCTCGCGCGCTACGAGACGATCAAGCGCTTCGCCGTGCTGCCGCGACCGTTCTCGACCGATGGCGGCGAGCTGACGCCCACCATGAAGCTCAAGCGCCGAGTCATCCATCAGAAATACGGCCCGGAGATCGACCGGTTGTATGCTTGACCGTCCAACCCACGTCAGCCGAGGAGGAAACGCCATGCACTACCTGTTGCCGATCCTCGCGATCCTCGCGCTCGTCGCCGCTCCGGCAGCCGCCGAGGTCACCGCCGCAAGCGCCTTCGAACAGCTCAAGTCCCTCGCCGGCACCTGGAGCGGAACGCCTCAGGGCGAAGGCGAAGCGGCGGAGGCCGAAGCCGAGAGGGCCGGCGAGGTCGTCCACGTCATCGAGCTCTCGGCGGCCGGCACCGTGGTCATGGAGACCATGCGTCCGGACACGCCGCACGAGATGATCAACATGTACCACCTGGACGGCGACGACCTGCTGGTCACCCACTACTGCGCCGGCGGCAACCAGCCGAGGATGCGCCTCGACCG
>JAHEKO010000022.1:8817-17876 GCA_024638355.1 Acidobacteriota bacterium | reverse complement strand
CCGTCGTGCGCCGGCAGCGCCACGAATCGGGCCTCGCACTCGACCACCACTCGCTCGGGGGTGACGACGCTGCAGTTGAAGCTCACCGGTTCGTCCCCCTAGCCCTTCTCGATCTCCTCGGCGCGGGCCGCCGCGTCTTCGATCGTGCCGACGTACATGAACGCCTGATCGGGCAGATGGTCCCACTTGCCGTCGCACAGCTCCTCGAAGGAGCGGATCGTGTCCTCGCGGGAGACGTAGGTGCCCGGGATGCTGATGAACTGCTCGGCGACGTAGAAGGCCTGCGACAGGAAGCGCTCGATCTTCCGCGCCCGGCGGACGATGATCTTGTCCTCCTCCGAGAGCTCGTCGACGCCGAGGATGGCGATGATGTCCTGCAGGTCCTTGTAGCGCTGGAGGATCTGCTGCACCCGCCGGGCCACGCGGTAGTGGTGCTCGCCGATGTACTCGGGCGCCACGATGCGGCTCGACGAGGCGAGCGGATCGACCGCCGGATAGATGCCCTTCTCGGCGATGCTGCGCTCGAGGTTCACGGTCGAGTCGAGGTGGGTGAAGGCGGTCGCGGGAGCGGGATCGGTGTAGTCGTCGGCCGGCACGTAGATCGCCTGGATGCTGGTGACCGCGCCGCTCGAGGTCGAGGTGATGCGCTCCTGCAGCTCGCCCATCTCGGTGCCCAGGGTCGGCTGGTAGCCGACCGCCGAGGGCATCCGCCCGAGCAGCGCCGAGACCTCCGAGCCGGCCTGCGAGAAGCGGAAGATGTTGTCGACGAACAGCAGCGTGTCGGCGCCGGTCTGGTCGCGGAAGTACTCGGCCATGGTGAGCGCCGACAGCGCGACGCGCAGGCGCGCGCCCGGCGGCTCGTTCATCTGACCGAACACCATCACCGTCTGATCGATCACCCGCTTGCCGGTGTCGCCGATCTGGGCCTCCTGCATCTCGAGCCACAGATCGTTACCTTCGCGGGTGCGCTCACCGACTCCGGCGAAGCAGGAGTAGCCGCTGTGGAAACGCGCCAGCCGCGCGATCAGCTCCTGGATGATGACCGTCTTGCCGACGCCGGCGCCGCCGAACAGGCCGGCCTTGCCGCCACGCACCAGGGGGCAGAGCAGGTCCATCACCTTGATGCCGGTCTCGAACAGCTCCGTCTTGGCCGACAGGTCGGCGAGCTCGGGCGGCTCGTGATGAATGGGACGGCGCTCCTCGATCTCGACCGCGCCGAGATCGTCGATCGTTTCGCCGACCATGTTGAAGACGCGGCCCAGAGTCTCCTCGCCGACCGGCACCTGAATCGGCGTGCCGGTGTCGAAGATCTGCGCGCCGCGCTGGACGCCGTCGGTCGAGCCGAGCGCGACGGCTCGTACCCGGCCGCCTCCGAGATGCTGAGCGACCTCGCACCAGAGCGCCTCGGTGAACGTCTCGTCCTGGACCGTGCGCTCGATGTCGATGCGCATGGCGTTGTAGATCGCCGGCAGACTCTCCTCGGCGAACTGCGCATCGAGCGTCGACCCGATGACCTGTGTGACCTTTCCGACGTTTTCGTTTTCCATGTTCGAACCTCTATGCGAGCGCGTTGGCGCCGCCCACGATGTCCAGTAGCTCCAAGGTGATCTGCGTCTGGCGCGCGCGGTTGTACTGCTGCGTCAAGCGCTTGATCATGTCCTGGGCGGCGTCGGTGGCGGCCTTCATCGCCACCATCCGCGCCACCTGCTCACTCACCGCCGAGTCGGTGAACGCCTGGAAGAGGCGCACCCGCACGGTGGCGGGCAGGAGCTCGTCGAGGAGCTCCTCGGGACTCGGTGAGAACTCGTACTCGGCGTGCATGTCGCCGCCGGCTTCCGCGTCGCCGTGCTCCTCGGCCTGCGGCCGGCTGAGCGGCAGCAGCCGCTCGATCATCGGCTTCTGCCGGCCGGCCGAGAAGAACTTCGTGTAGGCCACGTCGACGGCGTCGATCTCGCCGGCGACGAAGCGGCCGATCAGCGAGTTGGCGATCGGCTCCACCTCTTCGAAGCTCGGCAGATCGGCGATATGGGTGTAGGTCTCGGCCATCGGCCGGCCGAGGAACTTGAAGTAGGCGACGCCCTTGTTGCCGACCATGCCGACGTCGGTCTCGACGCCCGCTTCCTGGTGGCTGTTGAGCCGCTCGAGGGCCATCCGCAGCAGATTGGTGTTGTAGGCCCCGCACAGGCCGCGCATGCTGGTCAGCACCAGGAGTGCCGAGCGCTCTTCCTTCTCGGGCACCTTCATCAAGGGGTGCTCGAGATCGCCCATCGCGCCGGCGATGTGCGCCGTCAGCTCGGCCAGCTTGTCGGTGTACGGCCGCCGCGAGACGGCCGCGCTGTGGGCCGCCTGGAAGCGCGCCGTAGCGATCAGCTGCATCGTCCGCGTGATCTTGCGGATGTTCTTCACCGCCTTGCGGCGCTTGACCAGGAGCCGGCGATTCGCCATTTCGTCTCTCCGCCCGGCTAGGCGGCTTCGTTCTCCTTGGCGAAGCGGCTCGCGAGATCGGCGAGCAGCTCTTTGAGCTCGCCGTCGAGCTCGTCCGAGATCGCGCCCTTCTCTTCGATCTCGCTGACGATCTCCGGATGCTCGTCGCGAATCAGCCGGAGCATGAACGACTCGAACGCGGCCACCTGGGAGATCGGCAGCTTGTCGAGGTGTCCCTTGGCGCCGGCGAAGATGCTGATCACCTGGTCGACCACCGGGTAGGGGCTGTACTGGCCCTGCTTGAGCAGCTCGACCATGCGCTCGCCGCGATCGAGCTGACGCTGGGTCGCGGTGTCGAGCTCGGTGCCGAGCTGAGCGAACGCCTCCAGCTCGCGGAAGGCCGCGAGGTCGAGGCGCAGCGTGCTGGCGATCTTCTTCATCGCCTTGATCTGCGCGTTGCCGCCGACCCGCGAGACCGAGATGCCGACGTTCACCGCCGGCCGCACGCCGGCGAAGAAGAGATCGGGCTCGAGGTAGATCTGACCGTCGGTGATCGAGATGACGTTGGTCGGGATGTAGGCCGACACCTCGCCCTCGAGGGTCTCGATGATCGGCAGGGCGGTCATCGAGCCGCCGCTCTCCGGGAAGCGGTGGATCCGCAGCTTGTCCTTGTCGTCGCGGCTCTCGAGATAGGCCTCGGCGCGGTCGAGACTGTAGCCGTGGCCACGGTGATAGATGCCGTTGGGCTCGTCGGGACGATGCTCGACGGGGGCGTCCATGCCGTCGGGGTGGGCGATCGCCACCGAGCGGTTCCGCTCCTTCTCCGGCGTGTCCTTGGGCACGATGGCGTACTCGTCGCGCAGTTTCACCGCGCGCTCGAGCAGCCGGGAGTGGAGGTAGAAGACGTCGCCCGGATAGGCCTCGCGGCCCGGCGGCCGCCGCAAGAGCAGCGACAGCTGGCGGTAGGCCTGCGCCTGCTTGGACAGATCGTCGTAGACCACCAGCGTGGCGCGACCGTTCTGGTACATGAAGTACTCGGCCATCGCCGCTCCGGCATAGGGAGCGATGTACTGAAGCGGCGCCGGATCGGCCGCCGAGGCCGAAACGACGATCGTGTAGTCCATGGCGTCGTGCTCGACCAGCTTGTCGATCACGCCGACCACCGTCGACTCCTTCTGGCCGACCGCGACGTAGACGCAGATGACGCCGCTGTCCTTCTGGTTCAGGATGGTGTCGATGGCGATCGCCGTCTTGCCGGTGCGGCGGTCGCCGATGATCAGCTCGCGCTGGCCGCGGCCGATCGGAATCATGCTGTCGATCGCCTTGATGCCGGTCTGGAGCGGCTCGTCCACCGGCTGGCGCGCGGCGATGCCGGGCGCCTTGAACTCGAGCGGACGGCGGTGCGGCGTCTCGATCACGCCCTTGCCGTCGAGCGGGCGGCCGAGCGGATCGACGACGCGGCCGATCATCGGCGCGCCGCAGGGAATGCTCAGCAGCTGCCCCGTGCGCCGGACCTCGTCGCCCTCCTTGATGTCGAGGTAGTCGCCGAAGATGACGACGCCCACCGAGCTCTCCTCCAGATTGAAGACCTGGCCGAACTGGCCGTTGGAGAACTCGAGCTGCTCGCCGGCCATCGCGTTGCTCAGGCCGTAGATGCGGGCGATCCCGTCGCCCACCTCGAGGACGCGTCCCACCTCGGCGAGATCGACCTCGGTCTGGTAGTTCTTGATCTCTTCGGTAATGACCGACGAGATCTCATCGACCTTGAACTTCATAGCCTCTATTCCTCTCCGCTACAGCTCCAACATCTCTTCGGTGTGCAGCTCGCTCGAAGCGCGCTTGTCGAGCCGAACGCCGACGCGCCAGAGCTCTCGCGCGACGCTCGAATCGAGCTTCTGATCGCCGAGGCGCAGGATCATGCCTCCCAGGAGCCCCTTCTCCACCAACTCGTGGAGCACGATCTTCTTGCCGGTACGACGCTCCAGCGCCGCGATCAGGCGCTTGCGGGTCTCTTCGGTGAGCGGCACCGCGGTGATCGCCTTCGCCTTCACCAGGCCCTGGAGCTCTTCCAGCTCCACGCGGTAGGCGTGCACCAGCGCCCTGAGCAGACCGGCTCGACCCTTGCGGTTCATCACCTGGAGGGTGTTGACCACCAGATCGTTCGCCCGGCCGCGCAGGACGCGCTCGAGAATTCCCGCGCGCTCCTCTTCGTCGACGCCGGGGTCGACGAGGATCTCCTCGAACCGCGGCTGGAGCGCGAACTGCTCCAGCATCGAGTCGAACTCCTCGAGAACGGCGCTCTCCTCGTGGCTCTGGCGGGCGAGCTCCAGCAGCGAGCGGGCGTAGACCCGCGCTACCGCCAGCTGCCGTTCATCGAGCTTCTCGTGCATGGCCGTTTCCGCGCGCGGCTCGGCGGCTCAGTTGGACTCCAGCTGGTCGATGCGATCGATCGACTGGGCGATCAGCCGCTCGTGATCCTCGGCGTTGACCTCGCGGCCGATGATGCGCGAAGCGAGGTCGGTGGCCAGGTGGGCGCTGGTGACGTAGATCTCCTTCACCGCGGTCTGGCGTGCGATGTCGATCTCGCGCCTGGCGCGCTGGATCATCCTGTCCGCCTCGGTGCGGGCCTGCCGCTCGATCTCCCCCTTCAACACCTCGGCGTCGCGACGCCCCTCCTCGACGATGGCGGTCGCCTCGGCCTTGGCCTCGAGGACTTTCTCCTCGTACTCCGCGGCCAGCGCTTTCGCCTTTTCGTTCTCGGCCTTGGCTTCCTGGAGCGAGTCGCGAATGAAGTGCTCGCGGCTCTGCAGGCCGTCGAGCAACGGCCCCCAGGCGAACTTGCCCAGCACGAAGATGACGAGCAGAAAGACGACCAGGGTCCAGATCGCGTTGCCGAGATCCCCGGCGAAGAGATTGTTCTCCTCGCCGCCGCCGGCGGCCAGCGCCAGCGAAGGGACCAGCAACAGCCCGAGCAGGGCTATCTTGAACCTCATCGGGTCCGGCCCTCTACAGGGCCGCCAGCAGGCCGACGACGATGGCGAAGAGCATCGCGCCCTCGATCAGCGCCGCGGTGATGATCATGGCGGTCTGGATGTTGCCGCCCACCTCCGGCTGCCGAGCGATCGACTCGACCGCGCTGCCGCCGATGCGTCCGATGCCCGCGGCGCCGCCGATCACGGCCAGGCCGGCGCCGATCGCGCCGCCCAGCTTGCGGGCGCCCTCGGTGGTCAGAAAGTAGGAGCTCTCGCCTTGGCTCACCTCTTCACCCGCCTGATCCGCGAAGGCGGCGGGCGCGAACATGAGCGCGAAGCCGACGATCATCAGGCCCAGCGCAATCTTCGAAAACCTCTTGTTCATTTGGATCTTCCCTCTTCGATCGCGGAGGCGAGGCTGACGCCTCCAGGTTGTCTCTTCGCCCAAGCGCTACGGGCAGAAACGGATTCTTCGTATATGTAACCTCGGCTCGCGGTCCTTCTGACCCGCGGGCTAGGCATGGGACTCCTCGTGCTCGCCGTGATGGTGAACGTTGACCGACTGCCCGATGAAGAGCGCGGTCAGGAAGGTGAAGATGTACGCCTGCAGCAGGGCCACGAAGATCTCCAGCAGGCTGAGAGCGACGCTGCCGAGAACGACCGGCACCGCTACCCCGAAACCGAACCCCGCGCCCATCGCCGATCCGGCGCCGAGGATGAAGCTCAGCAGGACCGCCAGCATCACGTGACCGGCCACCATGTTGGCGAACAGCCGGACGGTCAGGGCGAACACCTTGGCGAACAGGCCGACGATCTCCACCGGAACCAGCACCGGGGCGAGCCACAGCGGCCCGGGGCAGAAGTGCGCCAGGTAGGCCGTGCCGCCCAGGCGCAGGCCGTTGAAGACCATCATGACCAGGGTCGTGAGCGCGAGAGTGGCGGTGACCCAGATATTGGCCGTGGCCGTGCCGCCGATGTGGGTGCCGAACAGCGGCGTGACCGCGCCGATCGGCACCAGGCCGAGCAGGTTGAGCGTCAGGACGAAGAAGAAGACGCTCCAGATGTACTTGATGAAGCGGTCGGTGTTGGGGCCGAGCACCGGCTCGGCGACCTCGCTGCGCAGATACTGGCAGACGGCTTCGACGCCGTTGGTGAAGCCCGTGGGAACCAGCCGGTCGACCTCGCCGCCGTCCTTGCGACGGCGCCTGAAGAGCGGCGGAAAGACCAGGCTCAGCAGCAGACCGGCGAGGATGATCATCGAGATGTGATCGCTCAGGATCGTGATCTCGCCGTTGGGCGTCAGCAGGCCGGTCTCGGCCTCCCGGGTCACCAGCGGATGCTGGATCACGTGGCTGAGCGGATTCGATTCAGCGCTCATCTTCGACTCCGGACCGGCTGCGAATCAGGTAGAGCACGTCGAGGGGTAGCAGCAGGAGATAGCTGATCCCGACCCAGACGAGGAAAGGCTTGGTTGCGACTCCGCCGAGCAGCAGGGCGTAGAGAACGCCCGCCAGGACCACGAACAGACGGACGGCCAGCGAGCCCATGGTCTCCGCGACCCGCGGCATGCCGCCCCGCAGCTCGACGCGCAGGATCGGCAGGGCGCCCAGCAGCGAACCGAGCAGGGTCAGCCCGATGCCCGCCATCATCGAGGTCGAGCCGGCATCGCCGGCCAGCCTCCTGGTAGGAGGCCACCCGAGCAACGCGAGCACGGACGTGACGACTAGTAGTAGACAAACGAACCCCAGAAAACGCCGGAGAGCGTGGCGGGACAGACCACCCACGGCTTGTTGCTCTTCCTACCTCTCTCCCGATTCTCTCTGCTCGACTTGGCTTTGGCGGTTGAGCGCTCGTAGGTACGATCGGATCAGATTGTAGAGACCGCCGAGAATCCCCAGTATTGCACCAATCAAGAGTCCGATACGGGCGTTACCGAGGTATCCCCCGACCCAGAAACCGACCGCGCCAAACCCCACCACGGCTGCCGTCAGCTCGAATCCCTGGCCCGCCAGACTCGTCCAGCGCGCCCGTTTCTTCATAGAATTGGGCCGCTTTGCACGGCCCGGTGCATCCTAACACTCCCGCGCTCCGCTGTGGACCCTGATCTCGCCGGGAATTCTCCAGCCTTTCGCGGGCCGGAATCCTCAGTAATCGACCTGGATCAGGGTGACCGGACCCGAGTCGATGATCGAGATGCCGACGCGACGTCCACCGCGCCCCGCGACCAGTCCTCCACCCGGCGACTCCTCGACGGACCAGCCGGCGCTCGCGAGGGCGCTCCGGTAGCGATTCCGCACCCGGTCGGCATCGTCCGGCGAGACGAACTGCACGAACCCTCCGCTGTCGCCGCCGCCGATGTCGGCGATGCTCGCGGGCTCGTAGACCGGCAGGCCCTCGGGGAACGAGCCGGGGAGCATGCCGCTGGCGCGCGAGCGCGCCTTCGCCTTGCGGTCCGCCGAGAGGTCGAGCTCCTGGTCGGGCGCGGGGCCGACGTCCTCGGTCTCGATCACCGGCGGCGCCTCGTCTCCCGGCTGGGGTGCACAGCCGGCGAGCAGCCACCACGCCGGCAGCGCCAGGGCCCACGCGACGCTCCTCGAGGCGGGTCTCATGTCGCTCCTCCGGCAACGTACCACAGCCTCTCGGCGGCGCCGCGGAGCTCCTTCAGGCTGTGGATCTCGCCGCGCCCGCCGCGATCGAGGTGCACCGCGCACATGCCCACCCCCTGCGCCCCTTCCACGTCTCGCCGGCGGTCGTCGCCGACGTGCAGCACCCTGTCGGGCTCGCGCCCGAGAAGGTCGAGCGCGCTCTCGAAGATCCCCGGGTGCGGCTTTTCGTAGCCGACCTCGGACGAGACGACGACGTGGTCGAAGTGCCGGGCGATCCCGAGTCCCTCGAGTATTCCGGGAAGCCGCGGATCCCAGTTGGCCACGACCGCGAGCTCCAGGCCGTCGGCGCGCAGGCTCTCGAGCAGCGGCGGCGCGTCGGTGAACAGCTCCCACGACTCGGCCCGAGCGAAGCGATCGTAGAGCTCCGCGGCGGCGAAGCGACTCGCGGCGGGCACTCCCAGATGCTCGCAGAAGCGATCGAGAAACCGGCGCCAGAAGCCGCGCGGACCGCCGGCGTGAGCGGCGAAGCGATCGCGGCCCGGAGGCGCCGCGCACTCCAGCTCGGTCCACACCTGATGAACCAGCTCGCCCGCGCGCACCGCGCTCACCTCGACGCCGTGCCGGGCAAGCACCTCGGAGTAGATGCCGCCCAGGCGGGGGCAATGGAGCAACGTGCCGGTGGCGTCGAAGGTGACGGCCTCGAGCATCGTCGATCAGGAACGCGACGCGGCCTTCCAGGGAAAGAGAAAGAGCGCCGCCGCGAGCAGCAGGTGAACGGCCCCGGCGAGGCTGTATCCCGAGAAGAGCAGGAGGAGCCAGGCGGAGAGGCAGGCGGCGCTGGCGAACAGCCGCTTCATCGCAGCCGCCGCAGGTTGTCGACGGCGCGGAGCGTCCAGTAGACCAGGCCGGCGCCGGCGAAGCCGATGATGAAAGCGTGGTGGACGAAGAAGCCACGCACGTAGAACAGGTAGGCCATGAGCAGCGCGCCCCCGACCGCGCCCGCGACGAATTTGATGCCGGTGGACATCGGGAGGATTGTACGTCCTCCGGCCCGCCG
>JAHEKO010000022.1:0-8717 GCA_024638355.1 Acidobacteriota bacterium | reverse complement strand
CCGCGACTCGACGCCAGCTCCTCGCCGGCGAGCAGCTGATTCAACGTCCAGCGCATGCCGAAGAGGATCGCGCTGCCGCCGAGCACCCAGGGCAGCGCCCAGAGAACCTCCCGGTAGCCGACCACCGCCAGGCCGCCCATCATCCACCGCACCATCCGGAAGGTGCGGGTGAAGTCGGCCATGTACTGCAGGAGCAGGATCACCGCCGAGCACGACAGCGTGATCGCGATGCCGGCCAGCAGCAGCGTCGCGGTGTCGAACCCGAAGCGGCTGCGCGCCAGCCCGAGCAGGAAGAGCGTGACGGCGGCGGCGCCGGCGAAGGCGGCGAGGAAGACCACCGGAATGGCGAGCTCGGCCGTCGGCGGCGCGAGCTGCTGCGCCACCACGGCGCCGAGCGCCGCCCCCGAAGCGACGCCGAGGGTATAGGGCTCGGCGAGCGGGTTGCGGAAGAGCGTCTGCAGCGCCGACCCCGACACCGCCAGCGCGCCACCGGCCAGCAGACCCAGCAGCACCCGCGGCAGCCGCAGCTTCCAGAAGACCGCGGAGACCGTCGGATCGCCGCTCCACAGATCGGCCGGCCGGATGAGCTCGGCGCCGAGGAACGGGATCGCCACCAGCGCCGTGAGCCAGACGACGGCCGCCGCGACGACCCAGGCGCCCGGAGATCTCATGACTCGAGCTCGAGCAGCGTCATCGGCCGCTCGCCGCCGCGCACCACCTCGAAGGGCGCCTCGAACAGGCGCCTCAACAGCTCCGGGCGGAGCGCGGTCGCCGGCGGCTCGCAGGCGAGCAGCTCTCCGGCGCGCAGGGCGGCCACCCGATCGGCGATGAGCGAGGCGAAGTTCAGGTCGTGCGTCGCCGTCAACACGGTGCGGTCCCGCTGGCTTCCGAAGGTGCGGATCAGCGAGGCGACCTCGCGTTGGTGGCGCGGGTCGAGGTGGGTGGTCGGCTCGTCCAGGACGAGAAGCTCCGCCTCCTGAGCCAGCGCCGCGGCGATGAAGACCGCCTGACGCTCGCCGCCCGAGAGCGAGTCCACCGGACGGTCGCGCAGCCGCTCGAGGCCGACCTGTTCGAGCGCCCGGTCGACCGCCTCGAAGTCGGCTCGGCTCGGCGCCATCTGGAAGCGCGTCATGTGGGGAAAGCGCCCGAGCAGGACGAGCTGGGCGACCGAGAGCGGGATGCGGCTGGGCCGCACCTGGGGCACGTAGGCGATGCGCCGCGCCAGCTCCTTGGCGCTGAGCGTGCCGAAGGGCGTGCCTTGCCAGAAGACGCCGCCCGCGGCCGGCCCGAGCAGACCGCAGACCAGCCGCAGCATGGTGGTCTTGCCGGCCCCGTTCGGACCGACCACCACCAGGCACTCGCCGCGAGCGATCTCGAGATCGACCGGACCCAGGACGCGACGCCCCCCCGCCCGCCAGGTGGCGCCGCTCAGGCGCACGAGCGGTGGCGAAGACCCGCTCATTGGGACCCGGCGCCACAGCCGGCGAGGACCTCGCGCAGCTCGCGGTAGAGGCGCGTGACCCGCGGTCCGGGAAGAAGCACGTGGTCGCCCGCGACGACCCGCAGGCATCCGGCCCCGCTAGCCGGCAGGCCCGGCAGCCGGCGCCAGTCGGCCAGCAGCCGCTCGCGCGCCGCGCTCGACATCAGCTCCGGCTGCAGCTCGACGACGGCGTCGGGAGCGGCGCGCAGGATGCCTTCCGCGCTCACCTGCGGGTAGCTCAGCGCGGCATCGGCGAATGCGTTGACGACCCCCATCCGCTCGAGCAGCTCGTGGTAGAAGGTGCCGGGGCCGGCGACCAGCACCTCGCCCAGGTTTCCCGCCTCGCGGGTGATCGCGAGCACTACACGGCCGCCATCCGGGAGCGGTCGCGGCTCCAGAGCCGAGCGAAAGGCGGCAGCCATCTCGCGACCCGCGTCTTCGACCCCGAGGCGCCTCGCGACGGTGAGCATCGAAGCCTCGACGTCGTCGAGCGACTCGTGGCGGACGGTGAGCACCTCGACCCCGAGCTGCCTCATCTGCGCGGCCAGCTTCTCTTCACCCGGCAGCAGGACCGCGAGATCCGGATCGAGCTCGACGATCTTCTCCAGCCGGACGTCGAACAGCCCGCCGATGCGCGGACGAGTAGAGACTTCGGGCGGCCATTTCGCGTAGTCCCCGACACCCACGACGCGGTCGCCCAGGCCGAGGCCGAAGACCACCTCGACCAGGCTCGGCGCCACCGCGACGATGCGCTCGGGGGTCGATTCAGGCGCCTCGATCGGCTCGCCGACGCAGCCGCCGAGGAGCAGCGCAAGTGCCGGCAGCGCCGCTCGCGCCACGCCGATCAGAATCTCCACTCCAGGCCGCCGAGGATCCGCCGGCCCGGCGCCGGCGTCAGGAAGACCGCGTTCTCGAAGGTCTGGAAGTCGAGGGCGAAGATGCCGCGCGTGGCGTAGACCTCGTCGAAGAGGTTGTTTGCGGCGACGAAGATCTCGAGCGTGCGCGCGGGCGTCGGCGACCAGCTCAGTCGGGTGTTCACCACGGTGTAGGCGTCGAGGCGGCCGGCGCTGTTGGCGTCGTCGTTGTCGAGCGCCTGGTCTCCGACGTAGAGCGCCGTAGCGCGCAGCGCCAGCGAGAGCGGCAGCTCGGCGTCGAAGCCGACCGACAGTCGCTCCTCGGGCACCAGCGGCAGGCGATTGCCGGCGTTCGGGCCGTTGGCGAACTCCGCCTCCATCAGGGTGAGGTTGGCGAACGCGCCCACCCTCGCGCTCAGCTCGCCGCGGGCGGCGAGCTCCAGTCCGCGTCGCCGCGCCTTCCCGATGTTGACGTTGGCGCCGAACAGGCCGAGCGGAGAGTCCGGATCGAAGACGATCTCGTCTTCGGTGTCGATCTGGAAGAGGGCGGCGTCGATCGAGGCGTCGCCCCAGCGAGCGCGCCAGCCGAGCTCCAGCGAGCGCGAGTCCTCGGGCTCGAGCGCCGGGTTGCTGCCGAAGGTGGGAAAGGCAAAAAGCTCCTCCGCGGTCGGGGGCAGAAAGGCCTCGCCGAACGAGGCGTAGAGGCTGTGGCGGTCGTCAACGCTCCACGCCAGCCCGGCTCGCAGCGACAGCTCCGAGAAGTCACGCCGGGCGTCGTTGGCGGAGCTCGGAAAGACCTCGCGGTAGCCCGCCTCGTCGCTGTCGTAGCGCGCCCCCGCCGTCAGCGTGACCCGGGGCGATATCTGCCAGCGGTCCTGGACGTAGAGCCCGAGCGTGCGGCGCTCGGTCGTGTTGCGGGAGTTGAGCCCCGCCGGCGTCGGTAGACCGAGATCGGTGGGCGGCGTGACGAAGCCCGTGGCGTCGGTCTCGCCGTCGAGCCACTCGAGGCCGAAGCTCAGGAAGTTGCCGGCGGCGGAGCTGCCGTGGCCGAGCTGCACCGTGGAGCCGACGACCGAGGTGTCGGCGTCGACGAAGAAGCCGCCGAAGGCGGGCGCCGCGCGCCCGGTGGTCAGCGCTTCGGTGCCGCGGTCGCGCGCATAGACGTTGGCGGAGAGCGACCAACTCGCGGTCAGCGACGCGGTGAAGTTCAGCGCCGCCTGCGTCAGCGACTCGTCGGTGAAGTCGAGGGTGTTGAACGGCGAGCTGGTCGGATCGGTCCGGCTCTCTTCGGTCGTCAACGCGCCCGGATTGCCGAAGTCCGCGGCGCCGGTCGCGATCGAGAGATCGAGACGGCGGCCGCTACCGAGGTCCCAGCCCAGGTCGAGCGCGCCGCGCGCAAGCTCGCCGTCGGCGTTCTGGCGGAAGCCGTCGGTCTCGTACAGCGAGCCCGTCAGCGCGAGATCGGTGGAGCCCACTCGGGACGCCACGCCGCCGCCGAGCTCCCGGCTACCGAAATCGCCGGCCGCGATCGAGATCGAGCCCTCGGTGGGCCCGCCGCGACGGGTCCACAGATTGATCACGCCCGCCTCCGAGCCGCCGCCGGCCAGGGCGGCGGTCGAGCCCCGGGTGATCTCGATGCGCTCGAGCTGCTCGAGCGGCACCAGCTCGAGCGCCAGGCTGTTGTTACGCGGATCGTTGAGCGGCGCGCCGTTGAGAAAGACCCGGGTGCCGGTGCCGCCGAAGCCGCGCAGATCGAAGGTCTTCGACACGTCGTCGCCGATCTGGTCGAAGAGAATCACTCCCGCCTCGGCGGCGAGCAGGTCCTGCAGCGTCTGCGCGCCGCGGCGCTCGATCTCGCCGCGGCCGAGGACGGTGACGTGAGCCGGCGTCGAGCGCTCCGGATCCTTCGCGGCGCGCGCCCGATCGCGCAAGCGCGTTCCGGTCACGGTGACCACGTCGGAAACGGCGATGGCGTCGTTGTCGCCGCGTGGCGGCTCCTCCGCCGGTGCGCCGGCCGCCGCGAGCAGGGCAAGGCCGGCCGCGATCGCGATGACGGGTGAGAGGCTTCTGGGGGGAAAGAGACTGCGGCCGCTATCCGGAACCGATCCCCCGACGGTTCCCGCCGACCCACAGGCAGGGCGCATGAGACGCTCCTCCTTGGTGTTGACGCCGCGCCAGGTCTCCTGACTTCCGGATCGGCCTACTCCCGAGCCTTCCCACGCGATCAACCCATAGATCGGAATCGAGCAGTGGCATCGTTTCGGTTTCGTCCCCGGTCACAGTGGCGGGGGCCATGCCGGACTCGCACCGGCTTCCCTTGGCTGCGGCGGGCCGGCCCTCGCGCGTCGCCGCGACGAGCGCCGGTGATGTCAAAGATCGCCTCCGTCGTGCGGAGGCTTGGATTTCGCTTCCGAGCGAGTCTACACCCGCCGGTAGCCGCGGCTCACGCTCGCCCCCCCAGAGGGAGCTGAGGGCCGCCTACTGGTCGCTGGTCGAGGGTTCGGTCGACAGGGTGCCGCCCACGCCGATCGGGAACGAGCTCGAGCCCGACGAGGTGACGCCGGCGGCGGGAAGACCGCCCAGCCCCGCGTCTTCGGTGTTCACGAACTGGTTGACGCTGAAGTCCTGCTCCGGCTGGGCCTGGTCTCGCAGGAAGTCCAGCAGCTGGGTCGTGGGGTCGGCCGCGTCGGCGCCGGGCTGCGCCTTGTCGTTCGGCGCCCAGCCGATGATGATGGTGCGGGTATCCAGCACGGTGCCGAAGCCGCGCGACTCGGTCTCGGAGGAGATGTCCGCGATCGCGTCCTTGGAGAGCGCGATCCAGTTGCCGAACTCGGTCATCATCATGACCTGGTTCTCGTTGCGCGGATCCTGCCGCGGCTGATAGCGCGTCACGAACTCCGCGTCGTTCTTCATCGTGATGGTGAAGGTCTCGGCTGCGGCCGGCAGGGCGACGGCAATCGCGAGGATCAGGCAGGTCGGCAGGACGCGATATCTCTTCACCATGAGCGGATCTCCTTGGAGTCCAACAACGTGACCGCAGTCTAGAACGGCTCGGCCGCAGCCACTGTGAAGCGGTTCACTCACCCGAAGTAGACGAAACCGCGCCGCCCGGGCTGTCAGCGACCGCGGGCCGGACCCGCCGAAGCGAGCCCGGCCCCGGTCGGGGATGACGGCTACGGCGGCTCAGTCGTCCACTTCGACCTTGAGGGTCAGCGCCAGCACCGTGCCGTCGGGCCGCAGAGCCCCATCGCCCTCGGCGCGCACCGGCCGGCCGAGCGACACCGCGCTGGCGACCGCATCGAGGCTGAAGAGGTCGCCCAGCGGGTCCCAGGCCGTGGCCCCATCGACCCGGATCGTCAGGCCGTTGGCGAGCAAGAGCAGGCTCGCGGTCGTGTCGACGCCGGTCACGCCGCTTTCGAACTCGTCGTCACCGGCCCCGCCCGGCCTGCCGCCACCGTCACTTTCCGCCCGGATCTCGCGCGCCGCGATCGAGCCGTCGTCGCTTCGCGCACCGAAGCCCTCGACTCGCACCCGCTCGCCCCGGTCGACCGCGTTGGCCACCTGGCGGAACGAGAACAGATCGCCGCGCGGATCCCAGTTCGCACCGCCCACCGCGATGACCTTGCCGCTGCGCAGGATCAACGAGCGACCGCCGGCCGCCGTGGCGGCCACCCGGCCGCCGAACTCGTTGGCGCGATCCTCGAAGCCGTCCCCGGAATCGTCGTCGCGGCGCCCTCGCCGATTGCGCTGGCTTTCGGCCTTGATACGACTCGCGACCAGGGTGCCGTTCCCCGCCGGGCGGCCCTCTCCTTCGATCTTCACCCGCTGCCCCTGCCCGAGCGCCGACTCGATCGCCGGCAGCGAGAAGAGATCGCCTCGGGGCTCCCAGAAGGTGCCGGAGTCGACGGCGATCCGGGTGCCGTCGGCGAGCCGCAAGCCTCCATCCATGCCGACCGCGGCCAGCTGCCCCTCGAACTCGGTGCTGGAGGAGAAACCATCGTCATCGTCACAGCCTCCCGGACCGCTGCTGTCGCAGAGATCGTCGTCGGAGTCGCTGTCGCCGTCCGTGTCGGCATCGGAATCGAGATCGAAGTCGGAGTCGCTGTCGCTGTCGCCGTCCGTGTCCGCATCGGAATCGAGATCGAAGTCGGAGTCGCTGTCGCCGTCCGTGTCGCCATCCGAGTCGGAGTCGTCGTGCCGGACCCGGAGGGCGCCACCGGAAAAGCCCAGGAGCGGCGCGGTGCCCATCTCGGCTTCCACCTGCGGCATCTCGGCCGGCATTTCGGGCGCGGTCGGGCCCGTGCTAGCGTCCGATTTCGACCCACTGCTACATGCCAGCGACCCCGCCAGGATCAGGGAGAGGGAGAGCGCGGCGCCCAGTCGAAAGAGTGTTCTGTTCATCGAGTTGCCTCCTATGTCAATGCGCGGTAGATGGGTCGGCGGGAACTGCGAGACGCGACCCGTCAGAGAGTTGGACAGTCGCCGGACACGACCGGAACAGCTTTCTCGGTTCTCCTGGCTGCTCCTCGCCCTCTGCCTCGTCGGCGCCCCCGGCGAGGCACAGACCATCGAAGAGGCGATAGAGCTTCACCTCGCCGGCCACCTCGACCAGGCGCTCGAGGCCTACCGGGCGGTCGCTTCGGCCAACGAGAGCAGCGATCCGGCGGTGGCCGCGGCCGCCCACACCAACGCCTGCCTCATTCGCATGAACCGCAGCGAGTACCAGTCGGCGCTCGAGCTTTGCGAAGCGGCACTGCGCCTGCGGCGCCGAATCGACGATTCGCCTCGTCTGGCCCGCACCCTCAACAACCTCGGGCTCACGCTCCAGAATCTCGGGCGCTACGAAGAGTCTCGCGACAGGTTCCTCGAAGCGCTCGAGATCAACCGGCAGAGCGGCGACGCGCTGAGCTCAGCACAGAACCTCGGCAATCTTTCCGGCCTCGCCATCCAGGCGGGCACCTACGGGGAAGCGCTCGAGCGCATCGCCCAGGTCATCGCGCTGA
Source organism: Acidobacteriota bacterium (assembly GCA_024638355.1). Lineage (GTDB taxonomy): Bacteria > Acidobacteriota > Thermoanaerobaculia > Multivoradales > JAHEKO01 > JAHEKO01. The sequence continues at coordinate 1,380 of JAHEKO010000022.1, read as the reverse complement.
CGGATGCCCATGCCGAGGCGGAGTGGCGCACCTCGCAGCGGCGAATCGCCTTTCTGAACCGGGGCGTCGTTCTCGAGAAGCTGGGAGCCTTTCGAGCCGCACTCGCGAGCTATCGCCACGCCCTTGCCGAAGAGGGCGCCGTCGAGCCCGGCCTCGAGGCGCTGCTGAAGGTGAACCTCGGCGTGGTCTACCGCAACCTCGGAGATCCGGTTCGGGCGCTCGAGCTGTTCGAAGAGGCAGCGGCCGCCTACCGCCGGCTCGACCAGCCTTCGGGGCTCTCCAACGCACTGCTCAACATCGCGCTGGCGCGCCATCTGAACCTCGAAGAGCCCGCAGCGGCCGAGCTCGCCTACCGCGAGGCTCTCGAGCTGGCGCGGCGCGCCGGCGACCGGCCGGAGGAGATCCAGGATCTCTTCTACCTGGCCAGCCTGCTGCTCGAGCAGGGCCGCCTCGACGAGGCCGAGGAGCTCTTCGACGGCGCGCTGTCGGTCGCCGAGGCGAGCGGCTCGGCCGAGGGCCGCTGGTCTGCCCTGACCGGACTCGGCCGCACCGCGGCGGCACGGAACCAGCCGGCCGCGGCCGCGCGCCTCTTCGAGCGCGCCCTCGACGTGATCGAGGAGGTACGCGCGGAGCTCGCCCCCGAGAGCTACCGAGCCGATTTCTTCGGCGACAAGCGCGGCGTCTTCGAGGCCGCGGTTCAGGCGGTGATCGATCTACATCGGCGCGAGCCCGATGCGGGCCACGACGCGGAGGCCTTTCGGCTCGTCCAGCGAGCCAAGGCGCGGGAACTGCTCGACGCGCTCGGGGACGAGCGGGCCGGAGGACCCCGAAGCAGCGCGGAGATCGCCGGCGGCCTCGAGTCCGATCTCATCGTCGAGTACTTCGTGGCCGAGCGGGATCTGGTGCGGTGGGCTCTCGATCGCGGCGGCCTGCGAATGCACATCGTCGGCCCCGCGAGTCCGGTGCTCGCCACCGTCGTCCGCGTGCACCGCGCGCTGTCCGGGGGCCGCGCGCCGGCGCCGGCCGAGCTCGAGCGTCTCGCCGACGAGCTGCTGGGCTCGCTCGAACTGCCGGCCGACGGCGCGCTCCACATCGCCCCCGACGGCGCGCTTCGCTACCTGGCGTTCGAGCTCCTCCCCTGGCCTGCGGGCGAGGAGCAAATGGTGCTCGATCACCTGCCGGTCGACTACCTGCCGAGCGCCTCGGCGCTTTCGGCGAGCCCACCCGGGCCGCGGCCGGCGCTTCAGGCCGTCGCGCTGGCCAATCCGCGGCTCTCTTCCGGGGGGCCGGCTCCCCTGCCGGCCGAGCTGATCGCCGCTCGCTTCGGCCTGCGCGATCTTCCCGCCGCCGAGGAAGAGCTGGCTTCGCTCGAACGCTGGC
>JAHEKO010000358.1 GCA_024638355.1 Acidobacteriota bacterium | reverse complement strand
TCTTCTCCTCGGATCAGCGCTTGCTGAACTGGAACCGGGCGCGAGCGCCCTTCAAACCGTACTTCTTCCGTTCCTTCTTGCGCGGATCGCGAGTGAGGAAACCGCCCGCCTTGAGCCGCTCGCGCAGATCCGTGTCGGCCGCGATCAGCGCCCGAGAGATCCCGTGACGGACGGCGCCTGCCTGTCCGGAAGATCCACCGCCTTCGACGGTGACGTAGAAATCGTACTTTTCATCGGTCTCGGTCAGCACGAGGGGCTGGCGGATGACCATCCGCAACACCGGACTGGGAAAGAAATTGTCGAGCGGGCGGCCATTGACCTCGATCTCGCCCGAACCCGGCTTCAGGAAAACACGTGCCGTCGCGGTCTTGCGGCGGCCGGTGCCGTAACTCTGGATCTCACTCAAGGATACGTCTCCTAGGCCACCGACAGCGGCTCTGGCTTCTGGGCGGTGTGCCGATGCTCGGGTCCGGCATAGACCTTGAGCTTCTTGAGCTGGCGCCTGCCGAGACGGTTCTTCGGCAGCATGCCCCACACGCCCTTCTCGATCAGCCGGTGAGGCCGCCGCTTGCGAAGGTTGCCCGCGGTCTCGGCCTTGAGGCCGCCCGGATAGGTGCTGTGACGGTAGTAGACCTTGTCGAGCTCCTTGTTGCCCGTCATCACGATCTTCTCCGCATTCACCACGATGACAAAGTCGCCGGTGTCGACGTGCGGCGCGTAGATCGGCTTGCCCTTGCCGGTGAGAAGCCGGGCGACCTGGGTGCACAGGCGTCCGAAGGTGACGCCGTCGGCATCGACGACGTACCACCGCCGGTCGATGTCGGCAGGCTTCGGGCTGAAGGTGCTCGTCATGTTCGAGTTGTCTCCTGATTTGGCAAAGGGACACTGGCCTTCGCCAAGCAAAGGAAGTCGATCTTACGGACGGACCGAGCCGATGTCAACCCGCCGGAAACAGCTCTTGGCGCGCTGTCTCGACGTCGCCGGCTGCTCAGGGAAGGCGCTTTTTCCGCGGGGCGCTGAATGATCGGGCCGTCGGTCGCGCCTCGGGGTTCGAGCGCATAGACTCGGCGGCGATGGGCACGGTAGTCGATCTCGACAAGCGGGGCGGCGCGATTCGCGACATGTTCGGCGCGGTGGCGCCCCGCTACGACCTGCTCAACCGGGTCCTGTCGGCGTCGCTCGACGTCGTCTGGCGGCGGCGGGCGGCGGCGGCTCTGACCCTCGCCGACCCGGCGCCGGTGCTCGATCTCTGTTGCGGCACCGGCGACCAGGCGCTGGCCCTCAGGAGCCGTGGGGCGCGCGTGGTGGCGGCCGACTTCTGTGTGCCGATGCTGGCGCTGGCCGAGCGGAAGTACGAGCGCCTGGAGGACGGCCGGCCCCACGGGCTGGCCGGCGACGCCCTGACGCTCCCCTTCGGGGATCGGCAGTTCTCGGCGGTGACGGTGTCGTTCGGACTGCGCAACGTGGCCGATCTCGATGCCGCCCTGCGCGAGATCCGACGCGTGCTTCGTCCGGGCGGCGAGACCGCCTTTCTGGAGTTCACGGTCCCCCGTACCCCGCTGCTGCGAGCGCCCTACCTGTTCTACTTCCGGCGCGTCCTGCCGTGGATCGGACGCCGCCTCTCGAGCCGCGGCTCGGCCTACCGCTATCTGCCCGAGTCGGTGCTCGAGTTCCCGCAGCGACAGGGCTTTCTCGACCGCATGGCCGCCGCCGGCTTCACCGATCTCGAGTGCCGCGACTTCAGCGGCGGCATCGTCAACCTCTACCGCGGGCGGCGAGCGTGACGCGGATCCTCGACGGCAAGGCAGTGGCGCGCGAGATGCGGCAGGAGACCGCCGCCGCGGTCGCCGAGCTGGTTGCGGGCGGCGGGCGGCCGCCAGGGCTCCAAGCCGTGCTGGTGGGCGAGAACCCGGCCTCGCAACTCTACGTGCGCAGCAAGAACCGCGCGGCGAAGAAAGCGGGCTTCGCCAGCCGCACGCGCGTGCTCGACATTTCGACCCGCCGCGACGAGCTGCTCGCGGTGATCGACGAGCTCAACGCCGACGACTCCGTCGACGGGATCCTGGTGCAACTGCCGCTGCCCGCCCAGATCGACGCCGACGAGGTGCTCGAGCGTATCGACCCGGCCAAGGACGTCGACGGCTTCCACCCGATCAACGTCGGGCGCCTCTGGCTCGACCAACCGGCGCCGGCGCCCGCGACCGCGGCCGGCATCGTCGAGCTCCTGCGGCGGGCGGAGATCCAGATGGCGGGCCGCAACGCGGTGATCGTCGGCCGCAGCGCCATCGTCGGCAAGCCGCTCGCCGGCCTGCTCATGCGCGAGAACTGCACGGTGACCGTGTGCCACTCCCGCACCCGCGACCTGCCCGCGGTCTGCCGCGGCGCCGAGATCCTGGTCGCGGCGATCGGCAGAGCCGCCTTCATCGGCCCCGAGCACGTCGGCGAGGGCGCCGTGGTCGTCGACGTCGGCATCAACCGGGTGAGCGATGCGGACGAGGTCGAGCGGCTCTTCCCCGGCGACGCGGCGCGCCGCGAGAGCTTCGCCAAGAGGGGCTCGGTCGTGGTCGGCGACGTCGACTACACGCGCGTCTTCGAGCGCGCCTCGGCGATCACGCCGGTGCCGGGCGGCGTCGGGCCCCTGACCATCGCCCAGCTCCTGGCCAACACTCTCGCGACCTCCAGGGCGCGGCAGGGGCTCGGGGATTGAGCGTCTTCGCCGTGGGGCTGACCGGAGGCATCGCCTCGGGCAAGTCGACCGTGGCGCGCTGGCTGGCCGACGCCGGCTACCGGGTGGTCGATGCCGACGAGGTGGTCGCCGAGCTCTACGCGCCGGGCGGACGCGGCGCCGAGGCCGTGCGCGAGCTCCTCGGCGCCGAGATGCTCGCCGACGACGGCTCGGTCGATCACGCCGCGGTCGCCGAGCGGGTCTTCGACGACTCCGCGGCGCGCGCCCGCCTCGAAGCGGCCGTCCACCCGCTGGTGCGCGAGCGCTTCGGCGAGATCGCACGCGAGGCCGGCGGCGTGGTGGTGCTCGAGGCGACGCTCCTGGTCGAGGCCGGCTACGCCCCCGACTTCGATCTGGTGGTCACGGTGGAAGCGGACGCCGAAGCGAGGCTCGACCGCGCGATCGCGCGCGGCCTCGTGCGCGACCAGGTGAAGGCGCGGATGGTTGCGCAGGGCGACGGCGAAGAGCGGCGGGCCGCGGCCCATCGGGTCATTCGCAACGACGGCTCGCTCGGCGAGCTGCGCGCCGAGATCGACGGCCTGATCGAGGAGATCGAGCGCGCGAGGGGCGCAGGTTGAGCCGCCTTTCACTCGGCCACCTGGTGCTGGTCACCGGCAACCCGAACAAGCTCGAGGAGGCGCGGCGCATCACCGGTGTCGAGATCGACGCCGTCGACATCGATCTGCCGGAGATCCAGTCGAATCGCCTCGAAGAGGTGCTGCGCGCCAAGGGCGAGGAGGCGTGGCGGCGGGTCGGCCGTCCGCTGATCGTCGAGGAGACCGGATTGGAGCTGACGGCGCTGAACGGCTTCCCGGGCCCGATGGTCAAGTGGATGATCGACTCCGTCGGCGCCGCGGGACTCGCCGACGCCGCGCTCCGCCTCGGCGATCCGCGCGCCGTCGCCCGCTGCCAGCTGCTGGTCGTCGACGGCGACGAGACGATCATGGCCGAAGGCTCGGCGGCCGGCACCCTGGTGCTGCCGGCGCGCGGCGATTTCGGCTTCGGCTGGGACCCGGTCTTCCAGCCCGAGGGCTACGACCGCACCTCGGCGGAGCTCGGCGAAGAGATCAAGGACCGCATCGGCCACCGCGGCCGCGCCTGGCGAGCCCTGGTCGGCAAGCTCGACTGATTCGGGGACAGGTTGGTAATTAAGCCGTTCATTACGGCTTGCCCGCCTGGAGCCTCCCCGGGTCCAACTACCGGAGGAACTCTGCCTCAGGTGCCGTAACGAAGGGCTTAATTACCAACCTGTCCCCGAATTATCGGATTAGGAGCCAGGCGAGGATGGATTTCTGGACGTGCATGCGGTTCTCGGCCTGGTCGAAGATGCGGCTCTGCGGGCCGTCGGCCACTTCGGCGGCGACCTCTTCACCGCGGTGGGCGGGCAGGCAGTGGAGGAAGATCGCGTCGGGCGCGGCCCGGGACATGAGCTCCTGGTTCACGGTGAAGCCGCGGAAAGCCGCGAGTCGGCTGGCCGCCTCGTCTTCCTGTCCCATCGACGCCCAGACGTCGGTGTAGACCGCCGAGGCGCCGTCCACGGCCTCGGCCGGGTTCTCGGTGAGCTCGATCCGGGTGCCGAGACGCTCGGCATCCGCGGTCGCAACGTCGAGATAGCCCTGCGACACCCGGAAGCCGCGCGGCGACGCGATCGCGATGTCCATGCCCGCCTTGACGGCGCCGAAGAGAAGCGA
>JAHEKO010000021.1:13459-17911 GCA_024638355.1 Acidobacteriota bacterium | reverse complement strand
TCGGTCGGCGCGACCCGCTTGGCGGTGGCGACCACCTGGTCGATCTGGGGCGAGCGGTAGACCAGCTTGGACTGGCGCAGCGCCTGGCGCAGCTCGTTGAGCTCGGCCTTGAGCTGCTTTTTCTCGCCCTCCTGCCGGCGGCGCTCCATCTCGGCCAGCCGCGAGCGGTCGAGAGCCACCGCCAGCTGCGAGGCGAGCGCCTTCAAGAAGATCAGGTCGGAGGGCTCGATCTCGAGCGAGTCGCGAGGGCCGTCGAGAAAGAGGCAGCCGAGATTGCGTCCGCTGGCGACGAGTGGAAGGACGCAGCAGAGCCGCTCGGCACGGTCGTCGACGGAGGCTTCGGTGTAGAGCTCCTGAGACGGCTCGCCGGCCGCCGCCGCGACACGAATGCGCTGGTCGAGCCGGGGTCCGAGCTCGACCGTCTCGATGCGGCGCTGCTGCGAGCTGGAGCCGCTCACGCGGGTGAGACCGTGGACCAGCCGTAGCTCCCCCTCGGCGTCGCGGGCAAAGAGCCCGGCGCGCTGGGGCGTGATGGCGGAGTAGATGCGCTCGACCGCCGCACTCGCCAGCTCGTCGAAGTCCTGGTGGACCGAGATCACGTCCAGGGCGTCGGAGAGCAGGACCATGTTGCGGTAGTCCTTGGCCATGTTCCCGGTGAAGATGCCGCTCAGCCGGTCGAACGCGCCGGCGGTGTCCGAGACCGAGTCTTGCTCCCACTGGGCGATGCAGCCGCCGCCGTGGCGCTTGGCGGTGTTGAGAGCCTGGTCGGCGCGGCGGATCAGGCTGAGGGCGTCCTCGGGCTCGGCGGCCTCGATGTCGTAGGCGACCGTGCCGATACTGAAGCCGAGGCGTACCGCGCCGTCCAGATACGACCCCTCGGCGAGGCCGTGCAGGATCTTGTCGGCGACCTTGTTCACCTCGGCGGCGCGGGTGCCGAGGAGCACCACGGAGAAGATCACCCCGCCGTAGCGGGACACGGCGTCGGTCACGCGGATCGACGACCGTAGCCGCAAGCTGATCTCGCGGACGACCTGATCACCCGCCTCGCGACCGAAGTGCTCGTTGACCGCGGCGAAGTCGTCGGGATTGACCAGCAGCAGCGAGAGCGGTCGCTTCTTGGCGCGGGCCTTTTCCAGCTCCTCGGTGAGGATCGCCTGGAAGCCGGCGCGGTCCGGCAGGCCGGTGATGGGGTCCTTGAAGATGGAGGCGACCTGGCTGGTGTGGCTGGAGAGAGCGCCCCCCATCGCGAAGAGCCAGTTCCACCAGTCGCGGGCCTCGCTGGTGGCGAGCTTCGCCGGAAGGTGCTTCCGCGTCAGGCGCTCGAGCCCCTGGTCGCCGGGTTTGAATCGAAGGCCCAACCAGGCGGCGGGCGCCCGCACGATCTCCGGGTCGTCGTCGTCGCGGCGGGAGTGCTCGGTCGCCTCGCTCCACAGATACTCGACCGACGGCAGTCCGATCAGAACCCCCTCGGACTCCGACGCTTCCAGCGCCTGGGGACCGCCGACGCCGTTCAACAGGCGCGCGTTACGCTTTTCGTCGGCGCGCTCGACGAACTCGAGGGCGATCGGCAGGTCGGCGAGCTCGCTCAGCGGTGGCTCGCTGCCCTTGTGGATGAGGATCGGATCGGTCAAGCCGCTCAGGGGAGCCGGCACGAACAGGGTCACGGAGCCCGCGCCGCAAAGGTCGCGAATACCCTGTACGTAGGATCCGAGAAGTTCCGACGGTTCGATCATCGGCGTCTCCAAAGGCGGGAAGAAACGATCACGCTCCGAAACTGGAGCACCCAGGAGCGGCGCGCGCTGGCGTCCCGACGCCGTTTCGATCGTAGCCATTCGGGTTGCCTCCGTCTGTGAAACATTCCCCAGCCTCGCTGCGTACTCTCAGGTGAAAACGCGAAGACCCGGCGAGCAGTATTCGACTCGAGGAGAGACCGATGGATGACCGCAATCGAAAGACAAGCAGCTCCCCCCGGCGCTGGCTACGGATCCTGTCCGTCATTGGTGGACTGGTGATCCTGGCCGTCGGCGTCGGTACGGTGATGAACCTGAGCGCCGCCAAGGCCAACGGCGCGGCGAGTGCGGCGGACAGCGCCGACCAGAAAGCCGCCGACAAGGAAGCGGAAGGCGAGGAGGGCGAAGAGAAGAAGGCGCCGGTGCCCGTGGAGGTGAGCGAAGTCGAGAGCGGTTCGGTCTCCGCCTACATCACCTCGACGGCCAACCTGGTTGCCGAGAATCAGGTCAAGATCCTGAGCGAGGTCGAAGGCCGGGTCTCGCGGCTGTTCGTGGAAGAGGGCGACACCGTTCAGCGCGGTCAGGTGCTGGCGGTGCTGGTCAACGACGACGAGCGGATCGCGGTCAAGAAGGCGGAGCTCAAGGAGACCAACGCCAAGCAGGGCTACGACCGCGGCCAGGACCTGGTCGCCCGCGAGCTGATCAGCCGCGAGGAGCAGGACAAGTTCACCATGGAGTACGAGATCGCCCAGCAGGAGCTGGCCGAGGCCGAGTGGGCTCTCGAGAAGACGACGATTCGCTCGCCCTTCAGCGGTCAGATCAGCGAACGAATGACCCAGGTCGGCCAGCACATCCGGCCGGGCGACGAGATGTTCCAGGTGACGGACTTCGATCCGCTGATCGCGCGGATCTTCCTGCCCGAGCGCGACGTCATCGGCCTGGAGGTGGGCCGCCAGGTGCGGATTCTGCAGAACGCCGACGACGGCATTCGCTTCTCGGGCCGCATTCGCCAGATCAGCCCGATCGTCGATACCGCCACCGGTACGGTGAAGGTGACGATCGAGTCGACCGACCCGCCGCGCACGGTGCGGCCGGGCAGCTTCGTCACGGTGAACATCGTTCGCACCACCCGCGAGGACGTTCTCCTGGTGCCGCGGGAGGCGGTGCTTCGCGAGCTGCAGTCGGCCCACATCTTCCTGGCCCAGGACGGCCAGGCGGTCAAGCGTGAGGTGAAGCTGGGTCTGGAGGAGGGCGACTTCATCGAAGCGCTCTCCGGGGTCGAGAGGGGCGAGAGGGTGATCATCGCCGGCCAGGGCGGCCTCAAGGACGGCTCACCGGTGAAGGTACTGAACGCAGAGCCGGCGGCCGCGGCCGAGAGCCTCGGATAGAAGGCCGGTCACATGAGACTGATCGAGTTCTCTCTCCGCCGTCGAGTCACGATCTCGATGGTCGCGGTGGCCCTCGTACTTTTCGGGCTGGTCGCCTTCAGCCGGCTGTCGATCAACCTGCTGCCCGACCTCTCCTACCCGAGCCTCACAGTCGAGACCAAGCTCGACGGCGCCGCACCCGGCGAGATCGAAGTGCTGCTGTCGCGGCCGATCGAAGAGGTCGTCGGCACCGTCGCCGGAGTCAAGCGCCTGACCTCGGTGTCGCGGCCCGGACTGTCTCAGGTGACGCTGGAGTTCACCTGGGGACGCGAGATGGACTTCGCCGCCCTCGACGTGCGGCAGAAGCTCGACATGCTGCGCCTGCCGCGCGAGGCGACCAAGCCGCTGCTGCTGCGGTTCGACCCGGCGAACGACCCGATCATGCGCCTCTACCTCACCGGCGGCACCGATCTCTTCCAGCTCCGCTACGTCGCCGAAGAGGTCCTGAAGAAGGACCTCGAGTCGACCGAGGGGGTGGCCGCGATCAAGGTCAACGGCGGCTATGAGGAGGAGATCCAGGTTCGGGTGGACGAAGGCAAGCTCGCGCTGCTCGGGCTGACCATCCAGGACGTCAACCAGAAGCTGCTGCGCGAGAACGTCAATCAGGCGGGCGGCAGCCTCTACGAGGAAGAGGCGCGCTATCTGGTGCGCGCCAACAACGAGTTCGAGAACCTCGAAGACATCATGGAGACGGTCCTGTTCAGCCAGGACGGTCGTCAGGTCCAGGTCGCCGACGTCGCCACCGTGACCCGCGGCAGCAAGAAGCGTGAGGTCATCAGCCGGTTCGGCGGCAGCGAGGCGGTGGAGCTCGCCATGTACAAGGAGGGCGACGCGAACACCGTTCAGGTCGCCCGAGCGGTCCGCAACCGGATCGACAACATCGGCGACGATCTGCCGGAGGGCATCGAGCTGTCGACCGGTGTCGACCAGTCGAAGTTCATTCGCGCCTCGATCGACGAGGTGCTGATGAACGCCCTGCTCGGTGGCGGCATCGCCATCCTGGTGCTCCTCTTCTTCCTCAAGGACCCGCGCAGCACGCTGATCATCGGAGTCTCGATTCCGATCTCGATCGTCACCACGTTCTTCCTGATGTACCGCACGGGTACTTCGCTCAACATCATGTCGCTCGGCGGCCTCGCCCTCGGTGTCGGCATGCTGGTCGACAACGCGATCGTCGTTCTGGAGGCGATCTTCAAGCACCGTGAAGCGGGTGCCTCGCCGCTCGCCGCGGCGCGCGACGGCGCCTCCGAGGTCGGCCGCGCGGTGGCCGCCTCGACGCTGACGACGGTCGCGGT
>JAHEKO010000021.1:0-13359 GCA_024638355.1 Acidobacteriota bacterium | reverse complement strand
TCGTTCTGGAGGCGATCTTCAAGCACCGTGAAGCGGGTGCCTCGCCGCTCGCCGCGGCGCGCGACGGCGCCTCCGAGGTCGGCCGCGCGGTGGCCGCCTCGACGCTGACGACGGTCGCGGTATTCCTGCCGGTGGTGTTCCTTGAGGGCATCGCCGCCCAGCTCTTCCGCGACATGGCCTTGACCGTGTCGTTCGCGCTGCTCGCGTCGCTGGGCGTGGCGTTGACCCTGATTCCGATGATGGCCGCGATGATCGGGGCCGGCGAAGACGCCGCGAGCGCCCTGGCGCAGAAGCCGGCGGGCCGCACCCGGCGCGTCTTCCGCTTCATCTTCATAACGATTCCGGCCGCGATCCTCTTCGGGGTGCGCTGGGTGCTGCGCTGGATCGGTATCGGTCTGGCTCTGGCCGCCCGGCCCTTCGCGGCGGTGTTCGACCGCGTGCTGGGCGGCGTCGCCGCGGCCTACCCGCGGCTCCTGCGCGGCTCGCTGCGAGCGCGGCCGCTGGTGCTCGCCGTCGCGCTATTCGCGTTCGCCGCGGCCGTCTGGGTGGTGCCGCGACTCGGCTTCGACCTGATCCCGACCTTTTCGCAGGGCGAGTTCAGCTTCATGGTGGAGCTGCCCGAGGGCACTCCGCTCGAGTCGACCGATCGGTTCATCGCCGGAGTCGAGTCGGTGCTCGAGGGCGATGAGCGGGTGGCCTCGCTGGCCAGCATCGTCGGCGGCCGCGGGCTCTCGCTGACCAGCACCGGCACCGAGGGAGAGAACACCGCGCGCATTCAGGTGCGGATGGCGGAGGACGCCACTCCCGAGCAGGAGGAAGAGGTCGCGCGGCTCCTGCGCGAGCGGCTCGAGGCGTCCGGCCTGGCCGACTTCGAGTTCGAGCGACCGACCTTCTTCAGCTTCCGCACGCCGATCGAAGTCGAGCTCTACAGCGACAACCTGGCCGAGCTGCACGAGGCGGCAGCGAATCTTCTGCCCCAGGTGCAGGCGGTGGCCGGGCTCGTCGACGTCACCTCCTCGGCCGAGCTCGGCAACCCGGAGCTACAGATCAACTTCGACCGCAACAAGCTCGCTCAGCTCGGGCTGAGCCTGGGCGACGTCGCCGACACCATCCGCAACAAGGTGCAGGGCGAGGTGGCGACGCGATTCACCGAGGGCGATCGCGAGATCGACATTGTGGTGCGCTCGGTGGAGATCGGCCGCGCTTCGGTGGACAACGTGAACAACTTCATCGTCGCGCAGCGCGAGAACGTGCCGATCTACCTGAAGTCGGTCGCAAGCGTGGCGCTGGTCGACGGCCCGAGCGAGATCCGCCGCATCGGCCAGCGGCGCACCGCGGTCATCGCCGGCAACCTGAGTGGCCGCGACATGGGCGCCGTCGCCGGCGACGTACGCGAGCTGCTGGCGGCGCAGAGCTTCCCGCTCGGCGTGACCGCCTCTCTGAGCGGCCAGGAGGAGGAGCGCGCGGAAGCGCAACGCTCGCTGCTGATGGCGATGGCCCTCGCGATCTTCCTCGTCTACCTGGTGATGGCGTCCCAGTTCGAGTCGTTCCTGCACCCCTTCGTCATCATCTTCACGCTACCGCTGGGAGCGATCGGGGTGATCGCGGCGCTGCTCGCCACCGGCCGCAGCGTCAACGTGGTGGCGATGATCGGCACGGTCATGCTGGCCGGCATCGTGGTCAACAACGCGATCGTGCTGGTCGACGCGGTGAACCAGCGCCGGCGGTCGGGGATGTCCAAGCTCGATGCGCTGATCACGGCCGGCAGTGATCGCCTGCGGCCGATCCTGATGACCTCGGCGACGACCATTCTCGGCCTCCTGCCGATGGCGCTGGGCCTGGGCGAGGGCGCCGAGCTGCGGGCGCCGCTGGCGATCACCGTGATCGGCGGCCTCTCCGTGGCGACGCTCCTGACCCTGGTGGTCATTCCGGTGGTCTACTCGCTGGTCGACCGCCGCAAGGAGGCCGCGGACGCGCACGAGGCCGAGGTCGCCGACGACGAGGCGCGGGCGGAAGCCGGCCTGCCCGAGCCCCTGCAAGAGGTGATCTGATGCAGCTACCCCGCCTCGCCGTCAAGCGGCCGATCACGACCGCGATGCTCCTGATCAGCATTCTGGTGCTGGGGGGCATCGCTCTCGTTCGTCTGCCGTTGGCCTACCTGCCCGAGGTCGACGCGCCCTTCATCGGCGTCCAGATTCCGATGCCGAACTCCAACCCGATGCAGATCGAGAAGGAGATCGTCAAGCCGGTCGAAGAGGTGCTGGCCACGCTGCCGTCGGTCAACACGCTGAACTCCCAGGCCGATGCCGACCAGGCGCAGTTCTTCCTCGAGTTCGATTGGGGGCAGGACCTCGACGTCGTGCGCATGCAGGTCAGCGAGAAGATGGACCAGGTCAAGCCCGAGCTGCCGGCCAACATCGGCGAGGTGGTGATCTTTTCGTTCAATACCAACGACATTCCCGTCGTTCAGGCGCGCGTGTCGGCCAAGGGCGTCGATCTGTCGGAGAGCTACGACCTGATCGAGGCGAGGATCCTCAACCGGCTGCGCCGGGTGCCGGGCGTGGCGCGGGTCAATCTCGACGGCGTCGAGCCCAAGGAGATCGACATCGAGCTGGTGCTCGATCGGGTCCGCGAGCACGGCGTCGACGTCGGCCAGCTGATCCAGCAGCTGCAGGGAGCGTCGTCCAACCTGGTGCTGGGACAGATCGAATCGGGCGGCATGCGCTTCACCGCGCGGGCGCTCGGTGAGTTCACCTCGGTCGAGCAGATCGGCAACCTGCAGATCAACGAGCGCGGTTTGCGGCTTGGAGACATCGCCGAGCTCTCCTACGAGGAACCGCCGATCCCGCACGGCCGGCACCTCGATCTCGAGTTCGCCGTCGGCCTCGAAGTGTTCAAGGAGTCGACCGCCAATACCGTCGACGTCGTGCGCAAGGTGATGTCGGTGATCCAGACCGAGATCAACGAGGACCCGCTGCTCGCCGGCGTGAGCCTCTTCGTCTGGGAGGACCAGGGCAAGGAGATCCAGGGCGGTCTGACCGGCCTGCTCAAGGCCGGCACCATCGGCGCCCTGCTGGCCGTCTTCAGCCTCTATTTCTTCCTGCGCCGCTTCGATTCGACGGTGATCGTCTCGCTGTCGATTCCATTCTCGATCCTGGCGGCGTGCGGCGTGATGTTCTTCGCCGGCAAGACGCTCAACATCCTGTCGATGATGGGCCTGATGCTGGCCGTGGGCATGTTGGTCGACAACGCGGTGGTGGTGCTCGAGTCGATCGACCGCACCCATCGCACGGTGAAGGACCGCGAAGAGGCCGCCCTGCGCGGCGCCAGGGGGGTGTCGACCGCGGTCGCCGCGTCGACCCTGACCACGCTGATCGTCTTTCTGCCGTTGGTGATCGGAGCGAGCACCGATCTGACCACCTGGCTCAAGGAGATCGGCATCACGATCACCATCGCGCTCGCCTGCTCGCTCTTCTCGTCGCTGACCCTGATTCCGCTGATGTCGGCCCACTTCCTGGGGCGCAAGAAGCCCAAGCCGATCAAGTCGATCGCCTGGCTCGAGGAGCGCTACGCCAACGCTCTGCGCTGGACCCTCCACCACCCGGCCAAGACCTTCGTCATCCTGATTCTCGGGCTGGCGATCGGAGTGCTGCCGTTCTTCACCGGCATGGTCGAGTCGGCGATCTTTTCCGGGGTCGTCAACGAGCGGATCTTCCTGCGCTATGAGTTCGCCGATCACACCTACAAGTCGGAAGCGCTCGAGGTGGTGAACCAGGTCGAGCCCTTCCTGTGGGAGAACAAGGAGAAGTGGGAGGTCTCCGCGCTGTACAGCTTCTGGATGGAGAACCGGGCCGAGACGACCATGGTCCTGGCGCGCAAGAACATGACGGACGACGAGGTCCGCGAGCTGCGCAAGACCATCCGCGACGAGCTTCCCGAGATCCCGGGAGTGCGCCTCTACTTCGAAGACGAGGCCGACACCGGCGGCAACACGCAGTTCTTCGCGGTCAAGTTCTTCGGCCAGGACTCGGGCGTGCTCGAAGGCTTCGCCAACGAGGCGGCGCGCCGGATCGAGACCCTGGCGGGCATCCAGGACGTTCGCACGTCCTTCCGCGACAGCCAGCGCGAGGTGCGCGTCAAGGTGGATCGCGACAAAGCCGAGCGCGCCGGACTCGACGCGCAGGACGTGGCGGACATCTTCTCCTTCACCCTGGGGGCGATGCGGCTGCCGCGCTTCAAGACCGGAGAGCGCGAGGTCGACACCTGGCTGGCGCTGCGGCTCGAGGACCGCGAGAACATCGACGACATCAAACAGCTGCAGGTGGGCGGCGGCGAGAACGGCCGGCCGATCACTCTCGCCGATATCGCCAGCTTCGACATCGTGCCGCGGCCCAAGGAGATCGTTCGCGAGAACCGGCGGGTGCGGGTCGCCGTGCGCGCCACCTACGAGGGCGAGGACTGGGAATCGACCCAGGACGAGATCGCCGGCCTGATGGACGCCTTCGATCTGCCGCCCGGCTACTCCTGGTCGTGGAACGATCGCATCATCGAGCAGGGCGAGCAGAACGCGCAGATGGGCGTCAACTTCCTGCTTGCCCTGGTGCTGGTCTATCTGGTCATGGCCTCGCTCTTCGAGTCGCTGGCGCAGCCGTTCGCGATCCTCTTCTCGATCCCGTTCGCGGTGCCGGGCGCCGCGTGGATGCTGGCCGCCACCGGCACCAGCTTCAACCTGATGGGTCAGATCGGCTTGCTGATCCTGATGGGCATCGTGGTCAACAACGGCATCGTGCTGCTCGACCACATGAACCAGCTGCGTCGCGGCGGCCTGTCGCGTGAGGAGGCGATCCTCCAGGCCGGTCGCGAGCGCCTGCGGCCGATCCTGATGACCGCGGCCACGACGATCATCGGTCTCCTGCCGCTGGCGGTGCGCGGACCGGCGACGAGCGGCATCTTCTACTATCCGCTGGCGCGGACGGTGATGGGCGGGCTGATGTCGTCGGCGGTGTTGACGCTCCTGGTCCTGCCCTACGTCAACGTCGGCATGGAGACGATCGGCGAGTGGCTCAAGGGGCTGTGGCGGGCGTCGGGCAAGAAGCGCCGCCCGACGGAGAAAGACCTCGATTCGGTGCCCATGCCCGAAGCCCCGCCGCTCTAGCCTCCGCGCGAAGCGCTCCCCCCGATCGCCGATCCGGGCACCCCCGCGCCGATATACTCCTCGTCGATGTCCGACTCCGCCGGGGCCCCGCCCCGTGCGCTCCCCAAGCAGCTGCTGCGCGAGCTCCACGGCTTTCTGAGTCTCGAGGCGCCGTTCCTCATCCGCGACCTGCCCCAGGTCAGCGAAGAGGCCGAGCTCGAAGCCGCGCTGCTGGCGCGGATCGAAGAGCGCTTTCGCACCGGCGAGGAGTTCGCCAACCAGCGTCTCTACCCCCTGGTCAACCACCAGCGGGCGGTCAACTGGGCGCGCGAGGCGCTCGAGATCCAGGTGCGGGGCTTCTTCGAGCGCCGGCGCATCAAGGCGTCCATCACCGCCGACGAGCGCCGGCTGATGCTGCGGACGATGATCCTCACCCGCACCGTCGACAACTTCCTGAAGCGCGCCTTCGACAAGAAGGAGATCTCGTGGGAGGGCTACCCCTCGCCGCAGAAGGGCTTCCGCTCGACCGGGCAAGAGGCGATCGTGGGCGCCGCCTTGCGCCTGCGGCGGCCGCCCGAGCACGGCGAGGGCGACACCTATACGGGCGACTACATCGGCCCGATGATTCGCGATCTCGGCGCGCTCCTCATGTTCATGCCCGATCCGATGCACCCGATCCTGGTGCAGTACGGCAAGAAGGGCACGCCGGTGGACGGTCGCGACATCCACACCGGCGACTTCGCGAGGGGCGTGCTGCCCCCGGCCGCGCCGCTGGCGATCGCCACCCAGACCCTGATCGGCATGGCGTACGCCTTCAAGGCGCGCGAGGAAGATCGCGTCTGCGTCTCGTTCATCGGCGACGGCGGATCGAGCCTCGGCGAGTGGCACGAGGCGATCAACCTGGCGGGCGTCCAGAAGCTCGCGATGATCTTCATCGTCGAGAACAACCAGTGGGCTCTGGGTACGCATGTCAGCGAGCAGACCGCGGCGAAGCGCTTCGCGCTGCGGGCCGCCGGCTACGGCATGCCGGGCCTCACGCTGTTCGGCAACGATCCCGACGAGGTCGCCGCGGGGGTGGCCTGGGCCGCCGAGCGGGCTCGCCGGGGCGACGGACCGAGC
Organism: Acidobacteriota bacterium; assembly: GCA_024638355.1. Taxonomy (GTDB): domain Bacteria; phylum Acidobacteriota; class Thermoanaerobaculia; order Multivoradales; family JAHEKO01; genus JAHEKO01. Next base: position 7,106 of record JAHEKO010000021.1, on the reverse strand, counting down.
CTGATCGAGCTGGTGACCTACCGTCGACCCGGTCACGCCCATCACGATGACGACCGCTTCCACGGCAGCGCCGGGGCCAAGATTCCCGGCTACGAGTTCCCCGAAGAGCTGATGGCCTGGGAGAAGGCAGATCCGATCGAGCTCTACGCCCGCCGGCTCGAGGAGATGGAGATCGTCTCGCTCGAGGAGCGGGCGGTGCTCGAGAACGAGGCCGAGGTCGCCGTGCTCATGGCCGGGGAAGAGGCCGCCAAGGCGCCCTGGCCGGAGCCGTCCGACTACCTCGACCGGGAGTTCGCGCCGCGGGTCCTGCCCGTCCCCGAGCCGCCGGCCGAGCCCCTCGGTGAGGTCAAGGTCAAACGGATGTCCTACGACGAGGCCGTCCGCCAGGCACTGGTCGAGGTGATGGAGGAGGACGAGAACGTCTACGTCCTCGGCGAGGACGTCGGCGGCCGCTACGGCGGAGCCTTCGGCGTCACCCGCGGTCTGGCCAAGAGGTTCGGCTCAAAGCGCTGCCTGAACACCCCTCTCGCCGAGTCCGCCATCGTCGGCTGCGGCGTCGGCTCGGCCCTTCTGCGCATGCGCCCGGTCGTCGAGATGCAGTTCGCCGACTTCCTCGCCCCCGCCTTCAACGCCCTGGTCAACAACGCCGCCAAGGTCTACTGGCGGTGGGGAAGGGCCGTCCCGATGGTCGTCCGCCTCCCCTACGGCGGCGCCACCGGCGACATGAAGACGCTCCTGGGCGGCGGCCCGTTCCACAGCCAGTGCCCCGAGATGTGGTTCCTACGCACTCCCGGCTGGAAGATCGTCGCCCCCTCGACCCCCGCCGATGCCAAGGGCCTGATGATCGCCGCCATTCGCGACGAGAACCCGGTGATCTTCCTGGAATCAAAAGGGTTATACGGTTTCTTCCGGACGGACTTGAGGGAGGAAGTGCCCCTCGGCACGGAGCATGAGCTGCCGATCGGCAAGGCGGTCGTCCGCCGCGAGGGGACCGACGTGACGATCGTGACCTACGGGGCGATGGTGTGGACGGCGCTGGCCGCGGCGGAGGAGCTGGCGGTGGAGGGGGTGGAGGTGGAGGTGGTGGATCTGCGGAGTCTGTGGCCCTTGGATGAAGAGACGGTGCTCGCGTCGGTGCGCGGAAGTCACCGTCTGCTGGTGCTGCATGAGGACTCGCGGCGGGGGGGCTTCGGCGCCGAGTTGGCCGGAAGGCTGCTCGAAGAATCGTTCTACGAACTGGACGCGAGCGTGCACAGAGTCGCCGCGGCCAACACCCCCAGCCCCTACTCGCCGGGCCTGGAGTTGGATCATCTGCCGGGCGTCGAGGCTGTCTGCGGAGCCGCGAGGCAGCTGGTGAGCGAGTAGCTCGGCCAGCAGGAAGGCTCGCCCCCAGCTGGCCTCCGCGAGCTACCAGAATCGCTCCCGACTGAGGTTCATCGCGCAGGCATTCAGCCCGGTGACCGGCTCACTGCCGACGTCGCTGGCCATTACCGTCCTCGCCTCGGCGAAGGCCCAGTCGTACGTGGACAGGCAACCTGAAGGCTGCTCGGGCGCCGCGTGACCTGCGCCCAAGAGATGTCCGAACTCGTGGAGTAACAGGAGTGGTTCGGACTGGAGCCGATCGATCTCCAGAAGAGCACCCGCGCACCTTCCAGGGGTAGCCGGCACCTGAATCGCGCGGCCTCGCCAGCCGCTGTGCGCGACGAGATAGAGAGTCACATCCGCGCCCGTGGGCTGGAGTTCCTCGGCGATGAGTGACAACCCCACCAGAGCGCACTTGTCCGAGACGATCGCCGACTCGTCGAACGATTCGAGCAGCAGGACCGAAGCCGTCGTAGGTGCCTGGAGCCTCGCACATACGCCGTCGAGCTTGAGATTCGCCTCGGCGAAAGCCGGCGAGATGCGCGAGACGATCTTGTTCTTTGCCACCTCGGGATCGTCGCAGGCCATTCCGAGCGTTCTGGCACAGGCCTTCGGGGTCACCACGAGCCGCACGGAGTAAGTTCGGATCCTCTCGGGAGAACAGGCACATCCTAGCGGTCCCGGGTGGCTGATCGGAGGTTGAATGGGCCTGCAACCGCAGATCGGGACATCGAAGCACGAGTCTCTGGATCGCAAGACACTCTCCTCTGAGGGCTGGTCCAGATTCAGGCATGTGCCGGTGACGGAACTCCCATCGAGCTTGCAGCTGGCCGCAACCGTCCGGCCGCTCGATTCCCTGAGCACATACACATCCTGGTCGTCCTTGGTGGCCTGCAACCAGTAAAGACCGGATGCTTCGGAGTCGCCGGCTGCCACCACGCGGAAACCGGCGTCAGCGAGACTGCCCTCGAGATCTTGAGGATCGAGGAGCGGGATCGATTCTCGCAACTCGTACAGCTCGGTGCTGGGCTCGCTCGATTCTCCGTCCGGGTGGGGATGGGCGTTCACGGAGCCGCCGCACCAGATGGTAGCAATGGTCAGCAGCAGGCTAGCTCTTCTGCGCATCTAGCCAACTCCACAGCCGATCAAGATCGGCGGCGGCGGCCCCGCCTCCCTTGCAGTTGTCCCCTGAGGGAGCGATGTTGGGGTCGATAAGCACCCTTGGGTAGGGCAGAGAGAGCGAGTGGCGACGAGTCGAGAGGTTCGCGAAGATCTCGCGAACGGCCGCGAGATCCGCGGTGTCGGCACCGCTGATCGGGCGCAACAGCCGCCTGAGTATCTCGAGCTTGTTGGAGTCGTCGAGCAGTTCGTAGTGCCAGACGAAGTCCTCATCGTCCTCGAGCCTCGTGCTGATGTCCCACTCTAGGGGATTTGTCTTGCAGACGTTGACGATGGTCAGCTCGACCTCGGAGTCGCTGTCTTCGAAGTCAATCTGATAGGGCTCGTCGATGCCGGTGTCGATGTCGACCAGATGAATGACAGCGCTATTCAGATCGGGCAGCGTCCAGTGCACCTCCGTGGCCAAGGGCTGGATGATCGACTTGCCATCGTTCCTTAGGCTGCCGGGAATCTGCCAGAGCGTGTTGCCGAGCTTGCCGGCCCGTAGCCTGCCGGTATCGACGAGAATCTGCGCCCAGACGGCATTCGGGACATTCGAGACGCCGAGATTGCTGGGAGCGACGCTTCCGAGGCCTGGACAGATCTTCTCAAAGTTGGCCAAGAGCGCCATGTCATCGCGGCTCTGCAGGGTTTCGAAGACGATTTGCTCGGAGGCGGCGAGCGCAGCATCGAGCTTCAGATCGAGCGGGGACCGTGAGTCGGGTGAGCGCTCGATCCAGACTCTCTTTCGCTGCAGATAGATAACCTCGGTGCTCTTCGGCACGCTGGGCAAGCCGTCATCCTGCATGCCGCTGCGTGTGTCTCGCCTCAAGAAGCCAAAGTGTGGATCGAGCGTGAAGAGGTTCTCGAGGGATTTCTTCGACTCGGGGCCGCGGAGGTCCGGGAGCAGGACGCAGCACCTGGCTGGTTGCTCGGACCACGGCTTGTCTGGGACGAACAGGCAGAGTCCGGTGAATCTGATCGTGAGAGTTGCCACTGCATGGTCTCCTTTCTTTACAGGATGAGTTGGAGCGCTGCCCAATCACGGGGCGGTCGCCCTGAGCGGAACTGGCTGATCTGAGCCCTCCTCACGGCTTCAACAAGGTCAACTCCTGAGATCAGCTCGCGATGTAGGTGAAGAAAGAGCTTGGCGGCACCCTCGTCGTCGATGGGCCACAGAGCACCGACCACGGAACGAGCACCGCCACCCCCTACCTGGCGGGCGAGTCCGGTCATTGTCCTGCTGCGGAGATCCGAGGCGGTGCTGGAGCTGCAAGCGGCGAGCAGGACGAGATCCAAGCTCGAACTCTCCAGGTCGAGGTCGGCCACCGCCACGTGCTGCTCGCCAAGCTCGTCATGGGCCAGAACAAAATAGGGGTCCGGCCACCTGACCCCATGGTCCACGGCGTGGACTGCCAGGTGCAACATCCTCTTGCCTGCGAGCTGGCTGGCGAAGCCACTGAGGCTCGCCGCCTTTCCGGTAAGGTGAATGGCGCCCTCGTACCAATCGGCCAGGGCGATGCCGGTTCGTCTTGCGCCAGGCAGGCGACCGAGGGGGCCGGACTCCCCGATTCCTATCGAGGGATCCGTAATGAGGAGCGCCGGCGTGGCTCGGTCGGTCGGTCGCAGCCCCCGACGGAGGGACCTAGCCACCCATCGGAGACTTGGCGCGACGCTGTGAGCATGCTGTTCGACCAGGAAAGAGCCGGCCGAAGAGTTCCAGAGGGCGGAGAACGGAAGGTTCTGGAGAAAGCGGTCGGGGACGAGGACCAGAGTCGAGCTCGGCTCGAGGTCGTTGAGCGCCGGTCTGATCAGAAAGTCGAAGAGCAGGGTCGCGGGTCCCTTCAAGGAGGCGAGCGGCAACTCTTCACGGATTCCGCGGGAGAGCTCTCTGACGGCTCGCTCGATTGGCCCTGCTGACAGGACTTCGCCGACTCTCTCGACCTCGCCTCGACGGATTCTCCACGTGATCACGGAGGAGCGGGTGACGAAGTAGGTCAGCACGGACATGTTTGGCGGCAGGATTCGTTCCAGAGTCTCGACCGGCGCGCCTTCGGTGGCCGGGTCTGCCGATTCCATGCTTCGCGCGCGCTCGAGCTCTCTCAGAGCACTCCTCTGGTCGTCTCGCTCCAGAGCGAGCTGTGAGACGAGGGGATCGAACAGATGCTGAGACACTTCGAGAAACTCGCTCCGCAGGCGCTGTTCCGCCAGGACCTGCCGCTGCTGCTCGAGGAGGGTCGTGGCCTTGTAGAGATCTTCGAGGCCTGCTTCCGGGCGAGCGAGCTCGGCATGAAGGGCTGCTCGGGCCGAGAGGGTCTCCGGCAGGAAAAGGTCCTGGCGTGTCGCGTCTAGGTAGGCGATGGATTGCTGGAGCTTCGCCACGGCTCTCACTGGATGAGACTCGGCGATCAGCCGAGCTTCGGCGGCCAGTATGCTCGACGCGCTCTTGAGGCGCGCTCCGCGATCGACGATCCTCCCGTTAGCCGCTCTCGCGCGCTCGAGTGAGGATGAGGCCTCGTCGCGGAGACCCAGCTGTCGCAGGGTGTCCGCCAGCCGATAGAGAGCCTCTGCCTCGAGGAGCGGCTTGGCGAGGGATTCGGTGGCTCGAAGATCTTCGCGGTTCAACACCAGCGCTGCCCTGGGAAGACCCATTTGAGCCGCAGCCACTCCCGCCTCCCATAGCTGATTGTGTAGGAACTTCGAGGCCGGGCGTGCGCCGAGCGTGAGCAGCACAGCTGCTCGTCTGCGCCAAGCCTCCTGATGGGCTCCGAGGATCCGCAACAGATCCGCCTGCATCATCCAGATGCTGGCCTGATTCACGCCTTCGCCGATTGCGGAGTACAGAGCCTCAGCGCTGGCGAAGGAATCGAGTGCGAGCTGATACCGGCCTTGCCGGGCTCGTGCAAGTCCGCGGTACCAATGCGCTTTCGCGAGAATTGCGGGGTACCGCTCGGGATCGGTGCCCGCGAGTGTGACTCGAAGGAGTCGCTCGGTTTCCTCGAAGTCGGTGCCGCTCAGATGAACTCCAGCAAGCGCAAGGGCGCTCCAATGTCGGATAGCAGGCTCCACCTCAGCCTGGGAGAGAAGCCGTTCGAGGATCGACCGCGACTCCTGGGACCGCCCGGCGGCTTCAAGCTCCCGAGCGCGAGCGAAAAGCAGATAGCGGTCGGCGATCGGAGCCCACCGAAGCGGGCGCTCGGTGATGGTTCTCGCCAGATCCAATACGGTCGCGTCGCCCCCGGCCGCGACGAGACTCCGTCCGAGAGCGAGCCAGTGACCGACGATGCCTTGCGCAAGCTCTGTCCTGCCCTGAGCCACGGCCTCGCTCCAGGAGCGGAGCAGCGGAGACAGGATCAGCTCTCGAAGAACACCACCGTCGAACCTGGCCGGCGGCCTCCATTCGCCCGTGATGATCCGAGCCACCAGAGCGTCGGGCGGACGTCCGCCTTCGAGTCGCCTCTCGATCGAGAGTATCCGCGCCGCCGCGTCGGCCCGCCAGTGCCGGTCGAGCTCGGTCTGTCGATAGAGCCGCCAGGCATCGCCGGCGGCTTCGAGCAGCCCGAGCTTTTCCAGGACCAGAGCTCGGTTGAACAGTAGGGGTGCAGCGTGCGCGGTGTCGCCGGCCTGAAGCGCGGTCTCGAGCACCTCGAGAGCCTTGACGAGATTTGCAGGCTCAGCTGCGGCTTCCGCCAGCTCGACGTGGGCGGCCGCCAGGTCGTTCAGGAGGGCAGCAGCCGAGGACAGCTCGGCCGCCCGCGAAAGGTAATCGACCGCCTTCGCCGGGTCGCCCATGAGGAGCTGCCACAGCGCCATAGCGTGGTGGTAGTCGCTGTCCTGAGTCGTTTTGGATCTGAGGACCCTGGCTTCCGTCAGCAGCCTGGCGCGTCTGGACTCAGCGAAGCGGTCGGGAAGCTTACAGTCGGAGGACACGCCGCCTTCCTGCCAGCTTCCTGGCGAACAGGAGGAGTACGAAGCGAAGTGAGAAAGCCGTGCCTCGATGGGTCGGTGCTTGCCGACGGCTGAAGCGATCCGTGCAGTCTTGGTCTGGTGTGAATCACACCCCGTGGCAGCAAGCGCCAGAACAACGGCAGCGCACGTGGAGCTCTGTCGCGCCAGATCTGCGGTTTTCACGGATCCTGCAAGGCTATTGACCGGATTCGCCTGTTGAGACGGACCCCGAGCTCGAATTCCCGAACAGCGCGATCCCATGACCGAATGGTTCGCCGGCAATACATTCCACGTGGGTCTGGTGCTGGCCGGCAGGACCAGACAGAAAAAAGGCGCAGGACACGAGAGCTGCTTTTCAGCGATCCCGCACCCTGCGCCCCGCCGCAAATGGTGAACCCTGTATCCACCTGCGAGAGGAGTCGGGTTCGGCTACCTGAGAAGCAAGAGAGATACCAGTACCGCCGGGCTTCGGCTGTGGTCGAGTAAGTCTCTCTCGATGAATGGTTTAGCTGGGTGGGGCGACTTTTCGGTGGCGGCGGGATCCACGCATCCGCACCCAAGAATCTGAGTTCAGTTCAAGGATCTGATTCGAGCGCCGGTACCGGCGGCGATCCGGGCCGCTAGAACTCGAGGTCGCG
>JAHEKO010000357.1 GCA_024638355.1 Acidobacteriota bacterium | reverse complement strand
CCATCGGGGGAGCACCAACCCGCCCTGCGTGGGCAGCAGCGGGTCGGCCACCAGGCGGTTCGCGTCGTCGGTGGTGTTGATCAGCTCCGAGGCGTCGTAGGGGAGGGCCTCGCCGCCGTTGAAGTACAGGTTGGTGTCGAGGGTCCAGGAGCTCGTCTCTGCCGGCGGCGTATCGGAGAAGTCGTCGTTGGTCTGGCCGGTGGGGGCGCCCATGGTGCCGGTGGGGTCCGACCAGATGTTGTTGAAGAAGGCGATGGTCTGATTGGCCGGGTTCGAGCCCTCGGTGTTGAGACGCATCGCGAAAGCGAGCGACGGCAGGTCGCCGACGACCGTGTTGCTGCGGAAGGTGACGTCTTTGCCGCCCTTGACCCCGAAGGCCGCGCGCATCGTGTTCGACGAGTTGCCCAGCATCAGGTTGTTCTCGACGGTGACGTCGACGGCCTCGAAAAAGGGCTGGCCGTCCTCGCCGATGAGCACGAAGTTGGAGCCGGTCGAGCCTTCCCAGTTGAGAAAGACGTTGCGCCGGACGGTGATACCCGAGCTGCCGACGACGCCGTCGCTCGAGCCGTTGGAGTCCTTGATCACGATGTAGCTCGAGGTGTCGTTGCCGTTCGTGCGGCCGCTGCCGGAGAAGTCGTTGAAGAAGACGTTGCCCTCGACCACGACTCCGGTGACGCTGTTGACGTCGATGTGCTCGTCGCTGCCGCTCTGGTTGTAGAACATGTTGCCCTCGACCCTTACGTCGCCGGCGCCGTTGTTGATCTTGAGAAGATCGTTGTTGTAGCTGTCGTGGATGACGTTGTTGCGGAAGCTGATCCGCTCCACGCGTCCCGGGTCGAGGAGGTCCTGGACGTGGATGACGAGCGCCCCCGCCCCGGCGCCGGAATGGGCGATGTCGAATCCCTCGACGGTGATCCCCTGGGCGTAGTAGCAGACGATCACCCGCTCGTCGTTGCGCAACTTGGCCAGGTAGGGAAGCTCCGAGCGCACCACGATGCCGCTCGCAAACTGCCGGCGGAGCGACACCTTGGCGGTATAGGTCCCGGGCTTGACCACGACCTCGGAGCCGTCGGGCACGGTGTCGACCGCGTGCGTGAGGGTTGCCCACGGGCTCCCGGAGCTGCCGTCGCCCAGGTCGTCGCTGCCCGTGGGGCTGACCCAGTAGGTCTGAGCACCGAGGGCGGCCGGCAGGAGCAGCGCCCAGAGCCCGAGCAGCAGGGGAAATGAGGTAACCGGTACCTCATTAGAGTTGGAGAACGAGGTGGCTGTCACCGCATTACACGCTTGCCCGTCATGGCTGGAGTGTGAAGTCGTCGGCTGTCCGACGGCGCTGTTTCCTGAAACGCTAACCACATGCATCGGGGACCGCAGTTGCCTGATTCACTGGCGGCGGGGGTACTGAGCGCCGCGCTCCTGGCCGGTTCCGCCTTCGCCGCCGACCCGTCCGAGGCGCCGCCGCTGCCGCCGCCCGATCCCGCCGTCTACACGGTGATCGAGGTCAACACCGCACAAGAGCTCGCCGACGCCTGCTGGAATCTCACCAGCAACCAGGCGATCGTCATTGCGGCGGGCACCTACGACCTGGCCACCGTCGCCTTCCCCAACGGAGTCGACGGCCGCCTCACCGTGGGCCGCTACGGCGCGCCGCCGATCTCCAACATCCAGATTCGCGGTGCGACCGGCGACCCGGCGGACGTGGTGATCCAGGGCGCCGGCATGCTCGACCCCATCGTGCCGTTCGGCTTCCAGATCTTCACCGCCACGGACGTCCTGATCGCCGACCTGTCGGTGGGCAATGTCTTCTTCCACGCGGTGATGATCCAGGGCGACCAGGGGGCGGCGCGGGCGCACCTCTACCACACGCGCCTCTTCGATGCCGGCCAACAGATCGTCAAGAGCCCCTCCACCGGCAGCGACGGCGCGGACGACGTCGTCATCGAGTACTCGGAGATCTTCTACAACGTCGGCGCGGTCGGGCATCCGGGTGCCCCCACCCCGGGCACCTGCTACACGAACGGCGTCGATGCGCTCGACGGTCAACGCTGGATCCTTCGCGACAACCTCTTTCGCCGCATCCGCTGTCAAGACGGCACGCTGGCCGGCCCGGCGCTCCTCATGTGGCGGGGGAGCAGCGACACCGTCGTCGAGCGCAACCGCTTCCTCGACAGCTCTCGCGGGATCTCGCTGGGCCTCCAGGAGGGCGACCACAGCGGCGGCGTGGTGCGCAACAACATCGTGCGGTGGACGCCGTCCGCGCCCTACGCGGTGGACGTACCGATCTACACGGTCTCGCCTGGCTCGAAGATCCTTCACAACACCACTCTCGTGCGCGGCGGCTACTTCAACGCCATTGAAGTCCGCTACGCGAGCGCGACAGGGGTCGAGGTGCGCAACAACCTGACCGACGCGATCATCAAGATGCGCAACGGCGCCACGGCAACGGTCGTGGGGAACGAGACCGGCGCCCAGCCGTCGTGGTTCGTGGACGAGCCGGCGGGCGACCTGCGGCTCCTGGCGACGGCCACAGCCGCCCTCGACCAGGCCGATCCCCTCCCGAACGTGACCGACGATTTCGACCGCGGGCCGCGACCCTCCTTGCCGGGGAGCGTCGACCTGGGCGCCTCGGAGCGAAGCGAATGCCTCCACTGCGACGACTTCGAGAGCGGTGACCTCTCGGCGTGGCGGGAGAAGGACGGGCCCTAGGCCCCCGCTCCCAGCTCCTCCTCCACCATCTCCCGAATCCGGAACTTCTGGATCTTGCCGGTGACGGTCATGGGGAACTCGTCGACGATGCGTAGGTGGGTGGGGACCTTGAAGTGGGCCATGCCGTCCTTGACGTATTGGCGGAGCTCGCCCTCGGTGGCGGCCTCGCCGGCGGTGAGCTGCACCCAGGCGCCGATGTCCTCGCCCCACTTCTCGTCGGTGATGCCGAAGACGGCGGCCTGCGCGACCTTCGGGTGGGTGCAGAGGTAGTGCTCGATCTCGGCGGGGTAGATGTTCTCGCCGCCGCGGATCAGCATCTCCTTGAGGCGGCCGGTGATGGCGACGTAGCCGTCCTCGTCCATCACCCCGAGGTCGCCGGAGTGGAGCCAGCGGGCGCCGTCGATCGCCTCGGCGGTGGCCTCGGGCATGCCGTAGTAGCCGCGCATGACGTGGTAGCCGCGAAAGCAGATCTCGCCCTGTTGACCGATGGGCACGGTGGCGCCGGTCGCGGGGTCGACGATCTTCGCCTCCTGGTGCGGCAGGTTGGTGCCCACGGTCTGGGTGCGGCGCTCCACCGAGTCGCCGGGCAGCGTGCAGTGGCTGACCGGCGAGCACTCGGTCTGGCCGTAACCGATGCGAATGTCGGTAATACCCATCTCGGTCATCACCCGCTGCATCAGCTCGGGGGGGCAGGGCGCGCCGGCCATGATGCCCGCGCGCAGGCTGGAGAGGTCGAAGTCGCGAAAGTTCTCGTGCTCGAGCTCGGCTACGAACATGGTCGGCACGCCGTGCAGCAGGGTGCAGCGCTCCGCCTCGACGGCGGCCAGGATGGCACCGGCGTCGAAATGCGCCTCGGGGATCACCAGCGCGGCGCCGTGGGTGAGGCAGCCCAGATTGGAGACCACCATGCCGAAGCAGTGGTAGAAGGGCACCGGGACGCAGAGCCGGTCGTCGGCGGTGGTGCCCAGGGCCGCGGCGACGTGGAAGCCGTTGTTGAGGATGTTGTGGTGGGTGAGGACGACCGGCTTGGGAAAGCCGGTGGTGCCCGAGGTGAACTGGATGTTGATCGGGTCGTCGCAGTCGAGCATGGCGGAGCGCTCGGCGAGCTTGCCCTTGCCCAGCCGAGCCCCGCGGTCGAGCACATCGTTCCAGACCATGAACCCCGGCGCCGGGCGGGCCGTGGCGGCGGTGTCGGTCGGGTCGAAGACCACCACGTGACGAAGCTCCGGCACGGCGGCGCAGGCGAGGTTCTCGGGCGTCGCGCTGTCGAGCTCGGGGCAGAGCCGGCGCATCATCTCGACGTAGCGCGACTTCTTGAACGCCGGCATCAGGAAAAGGGTCTGGACCTCGGCCGCGGTCAGCGCGTGCTCGAGCTCGGCGATCCGGTAGGCGGGGTTGATGTTGACCAGCACGGCTCCGATGACGGCGGTGGCGAGCTGCAGCTTCACCCACTCGATGTTGTCGGTTGCCCAGATGCCGACGCGGTCGCCTTTTCCGACCCCCAGCGCCAGGAGCCCCCGCGAGAGACGAAGCACCTCGGTCCTGAGCTCGGAGTAGGTCAGCCGGCGGTTCTGCCAGCACGAGATGAGCGCCTCGTTGTCCGGGTAGCGCTGCACCACGTCCTCGAGGAACACGCTGATCGTCCGGCCGTCGAGCGGCGTCTCGCCGCCGCGATGAAAGTAGGAAAGTCGAGTCATCCGCGGTCTCCTCGGGGCGCAGGGTCG
>JAHEKO010000356.1 GCA_024638355.1 Acidobacteriota bacterium | reverse complement strand
GGCGCCGGGCTCTGGGCCGCGGCCGGCCGGGGAGCCGGCGCGGCGGACGGCTCGACCCGTTTCACCGCCGGCGGCGGCGCCGCGCCGGCCGCCGCGGCGGGCTTGGGCGGCCCCTTGATGGCCGCTACCTGGTCGTCCATCTTGCCGGCCCGGATCTCGGCGATCATCGACTGGTGCTGACGCTCCATGAGCTCGGCCACCGCCTTCGCGTGGCCCTCTTCTTCGAGCAGAGTGCGATAGCCGGCGCGCTTGCGGGCCAGGATCTGGCCGCCGACGTAGACCAGGCTCTCGATGCAGGGGTTGCCCGTCCCCTTGTCCTCGGTCTGGACGTGAAACACGACGTCGCGGTGCCTGACGTCCGTATTGAATCCAGTAATCATCGAAGACTGGAAACCGACCCTTTACTCCCGGAGCACCTCGGGAGTCTAGCACTCCGGCCGGGGTCGTGAAAGAATCTGCGACGGGAGCACTGGCGCTTCGCCGGCCTCTCCAAGGCACCGCACAATCTGTTAGACGCTCATCGAGCGAACTCGAATCACCGGAGGTAGAACCATGGCTCAGCCCATTGCTGACACTGCCGAGCGCACTCTCGTCCAGTACGAGGTTCGCGACGGCGTCGCGTACTTGACCCTGACCGATCCGCCCGCCAACACCTACACCCACGAAATGATGCGCCAGCTCGACGAGGGGATTCTGAAGGCCCGCTTCGACGTCGACGTCCACGTGATCGTCGTCACCGGGCTGGGGGAGAAGTTCTTCTGCGCCGGGGCCAACATCTCGATGCTGCAGACCTCGGACCCGACCTTCAAGTACTACTTCTGCCTGCACGCCAACGAGACGCTCAACCGCCTCGAGCAGACCCCCAAGCTGGTCATCGCCGCGCTCAACGGCCACACCGTGGGCGGCGGCCTCGAGATCGCCATGGCGGCCGACCTGCGAATCGCCAAGAAGGACGCCGGCAAGGTCGGCCTGCCCGAGGTCAACCTGGGCGTGCTGCCGGGCACCGGCGGCACCCAGCGCCTGGCGCGGCTGATCGGCAAGAGCCGGGCGATCGATCTCATGACCTCGGCCGACCTTCTCGACTTCGAGCAGAGCCTCGACATGGGGATCGTCAACCGGATCTTCGACGGCGACGACTTCATGGACCAGATCCACGACTTCGCCAAGAAGTTCTGCCCGCCCAACATGGCGGCCAAGGCGGTCGGCCGGATCAAGCGCTCGGTGCAGTCGGGCGCGGAAGTTCCGTTCGAGAGCGGCCTGGCGATCGAGCGCGAGCTGCAGCAGCTCCTCTTCCAGGGCGAGGACGCCAAGGAGGGCCTGGCGGCCTACGTCGAGAAGCGCAAGCCCGAGTTCAAGGGGGCCTGAGGGTGACCACCGCCACGACAACCGACGTCGAGCCCGCGCTGCGGCTGCCGCCCGCCAAGCTGTTCATCGGCGGGGAGTGGGTGGACGCCGAAGGCGGCACCTTCACCTCCGAGAATCCCGCCACCGAGCAGTCGCTCTGCGAGGTCGCGGCGGCGAGCGCCGCCGACGCCGATCGGGCCGTGGCCGCGGCCCAGGAGGCGCTCGACGGCGCCTGGGGCAAGACCTCGCCGCGCGATCGCGGCAAGATCCTGTGGCGGATCGCCGACGCGCTCGAGGCGCGTACGGAGGAGTTCGGCCGCGTCGAGACCGCCGACAACGGCAAGCCGATCTTCGAGTCGCGCTACGTCGACGTGCCCGCGGCGATCGACGCCTTGCGCTACTTCGCCGGCTGGGCGGACAAGATCCACGGCGACACGCTCGCCGTGCAGGGGCCGTTCTCGATGGCCTACACCTTGCGCGAGCCGATGGGCGTCGTGGCGGCCATCACCCCCTGGAACTTCCCGATCATTCAGGCGATGTGGAAGATCGCTCCGGCCCTCGCCTGCGGCAACGCCGTGGTGCACAAGCCGGCGTCGAACACGCCGCTCACCGCCCTCAAGTTCGCCGAGCTGGCGACCGAGGCCGGGCTGCCGCCGGGCGCGCTCAACGTGGTTCCCGGCCGTGGCTCGCAGGTCGGACGCCGGCTGGTCGAGCACCCGGGCGTCGCCAAGATCTCGTTCACCGGCTCGACCGAGGTCGGACGCGGCCTGATGAAGGACGCCGCCGACACGATCAAGCGGGTGACCCTCGAGCTCGGCGGCAAGTCGCCCAACATCGTCTTCGCCGACGCCGACCTCGACGCCGCCGTGAAGGGCGCCTACAACGGCATCTTCTACGGCAAGGGAGAGGTCTGCGCGGCCGGCTCGCGCCTCTTCGTCGAGAAGCGGGCGCACGACGAGATGCTCGAGAAGCTGATCGCGCGCACCAGCCGCCTGGTGCCGGGCGACCCGCAGCATCCCAAGACCCGGCTCGGCGCGTTGGTGTCGAAGGAGCAGCGCGAGAGCGTGCTCGGCTACGTCGAGACCGGCAGAGAGGAAGGAGCCGAAGTCGCGCACGGCGGCCGCGCCGCCGACGTCGACGGCAAGGGCTACTTCATGGAGCCGACCATCCTCACCGGCGTCGACAACCAGATGAAGGTCGCCCAGGAGGAGATCTTCGGGCCGGTTCTGGTCGCCATTCCGTTCGAAGAGCCCGAGGAAGCGGTGTCGCTGGCCAACGAGTCGATCTTCGGCCTGGCCGCTGGCGTCTGGACGCGCGACATCGGCAAGGCGCACTCGGTGGCGGCCCGGATCAAGGCGGGCACCGTGTGGATCAACCAGTACAACTGGTACGACTCGGGCGCGCCGTTCGGCGGCTACAAGCAGAGCGGCTTCGGCCGCGAGCTGGGCAGCGCGGCGCTCGACTACTACACCGAGTCGAAGACGGTGTGGGTCGGCAAGTAGTCGGCCCGCCCTTCTCACGGTGACCCTACTGCTCGGGCGTATGCAGATGAATCTGCGGCAGGCCAGGGGCTTTCGGTAGTGACCGCCCGGGTCCTGCTCTGCGTCGAGAACGAGCGCAAATCGGTCGAGTACCGCGAGGCGCTGCGCGTCGCGCGTCTGCCCGAAGAGCGGCTCCGGGTGCTGATCCCGCGGACGAACGGCGCCGACCCCGAGCGGCTCGCCGCCGAGCGGAGCCGGTTGGCCGCGAGCGCCGCCGGCCTCGTCCTCGCCGGCGGCCCGGACATCCACCCGCGGCACTTCGGTGAGGAGCCGCTCGAAGGGGCGACCTTGCGGATCAACGAGGCGTTGGACGCCCTCGAGCTCGATCTCCTGGCGGGAGCGCAGGCGGGGCGAACGCCCGTGTTGGCGATCTGCAAGGGGATGCAGACCGCCAACGTCTACCTGGGCGGCGACCTCTATCAGGACCTCCCGATTCAGTTCCCGGGCGTGGGCGAGCATGCGTTCAGGGGAGCGCTGGACCATCCCGCCCATCGCCTCGAGAGGATCGACGCCCAGAGCCCGTTCGGCGAATCGCTGGCCCGGCACGACGACGGGGTCAACAGCCGCCACCATCAAGCGGTTCGCAAGCCGGCTCCCGGGCTGCGCGAGGTCGCCTGGGCGCCCGATGGAGTGCTCGAAGCGTTCGAGTGGGCGGGCGACGAGTGGTGGCTCAAGGGCGTTCAGTGGCACCCCGAGAATCTGACCGCGATGCCCTACCAGCTCGAGCTCTGGCGGCTCTTTCTGCGGCAGTCCGAGGCACTCGAGGCATGAGCGAGACCGTCAAGCTCGAACGAGCCGGCCGCGCGGCGCGGCTCATCCTCGACCTGGCGATGATCGCCGAGCTCGCGGAGCTTGATACATGAACGAAGGCGTCGCCGCGTTTCTCGAAAAGCGGCCCGCCGAATGGAAACACCGATAGGAGACCGACAGATGGGTGATGCAGTTCTGCGCGAAGACGTTGGGCGAGTGGCGATTCTGACCATCAACCAACCCAAGACCCTGAACGCCCTGAGCGAGCAGGTACGAGTCGACATGATGGCCGAGCTCGAGGAGATCGCGACCAACGACGCCATCGGCGTGATCGTGGTCACCGGCGCGGGCGAGAAGTCGTTCATCGCCGGCGCCGACATCAACGAGTTCGAGGGGCGCCAGCCGTTCGACCAGCGCCACGCCATGCGCAGCCCGCGCGTGTTCGACGTGATGGCCAACTATCCCAAGCCGGTGATCGCGATGATCAACGGTTTCTGCCTGGGCGGCGGCTGTGAGCTGGCCCTCTCCTGCGACATCCGCGTCGCCTCCGAGAAGGCCCGCTTCGGCCAGCCGGAGATCAAGCTCGGCCTGATTCCGGGCGGCGGCGGCACCCAGCGCCTGCCGCGCCAGGTGGGGATGGGCCACGCCATGCGGCTGATCCTCTCCGGCGACATGATCGGCGCCGCCGAAGCCCACGCCATCGGCCTGGTCGAGATGGTGGTCGCCCCCGAAGAGCTACGCGAGAAGACCCTCGAGCTGGCCGGCAAGATCGCGGCGATGAGCCCGCTGACCCTCAAGATCGCCAAGGAAGCC
>JAHEKO010000355.1 GCA_024638355.1 Acidobacteriota bacterium | reverse complement strand
CGGTCAATATGACGTGGCCCAGCCGTAGTCGCCTCTGAATTGCTTTTTTACTCAGATGCCCATGGAGCAGCGCCAGTTGCCGAAGGCGCGGACGCGCGGCCTGGGGACGGGGTCCCCGGGCCTCGAGAGCGCAAGCCCGGCTCTCGACATCGAGGGCCTCGAGCTCGACCGCGACTACGAGCCGGTACCAACCACCCCGTTGCCGGAGATCGCGGCGAGCGTCGAGGCCGCCGGCGAAGAGGTCGTGACGGTGCGCGGAGAGATCGACGAGGAGCGCATCGCCGAGCTCGAGGCGCGCGACGACGTCGTCGCGGTCTGGCGCGACACCCCGGTCGAGCCGTTCGGCGGGCCCTAGGCCGCTGCCAGGCCTTCCTCGAGGAAGGCGAGCTGCAGCCGCATCTGGTCGCGGATCGGCATCGGGCGGAGGCCGAGGCGCTCGGCCTCGAGCCGCGCGCCCTCCCTGCCGTGTCGCTCGACCAGCTGCCCGACCCACTGGTGGAAGCGCAGTCGCGCTTCGGGGCCCTTGGGCGGCTCGGGCAGCCGGTGGTCGGGCGCGAGCAGGAAGAGGGGCATCTCGGAGACGAAGGTGAAGGGGTCGCCGCCGAGGGTGCGCACGAACTCCATCGAGCTCGGCCGAAAGAGGGCCGCGGTCGCCTCGTCGCCGTGGCCGCGGAAGAAGTCGCGCATGGCACGCGAGTCGGGCCGGGTGGTGAACCCCTCGTCGATCCGAAAGAAGCCCTTCTCGCCGCCGCGGTCGACGTCGTAGAGGGAGTAGCCGAGGGCCCGCACGCCCCGGCGCAGGTTGTCGCGCAGGGCGAGCGTGCGCTCGCGCCACTCGCCCTCGATCAGAAACCACGGCCCGGGGGCGAAGTCCATGCCGTGGAAGCTGCCGTGGAGCGCGAAGGGCGCCCCGCGGCGCAGGAAAGCGGCGACCGCGCGGTTCTCGAGCCGCGCCTCGAGGTCGCCGTCGTCCCGGGGAAAGCCGAACTCGACGTCGTCTCCGGGCAACTCGCGGATCACCTCGCGCACGTAGGTGGGCAGGTCGTAGCCGCGGTCGGCTTCCCCCGCGTGATCGAGGCACTTCACGGTGACCCCGGTCCAGACCGCGTTACGCGCCTCGCCGTCGGGATTGACGTGCGGCACGAGGTACCAGCTGTAGTCCGCGAGGAGTGGATCGTCGGTGTCGATGGCCGCCAGGTAGCCGGCGAGGCGCCGCAGCATCGCCGGACCGACCGGCTCGTCGGCGTGACAGCCGCCGATGAGGCTGACGGCCGCCGCGCCGCCGCCGAAGCGGTAGCCGACGATCGGCCGGCCCTCGCGCGAAGCGCCGAGGACCTCGCCGCCCGGGCCGGCGACCGGGTCCGACGCGAGGATCGCCTCGACGGCCAGAGCCGGCGCGCTCATCGCCGCTCGAGGAGCTGGAACTCGAGCGGGTAGGCGTGGCGCTCGTCGGCGTCTCTCGCTTCGCTCGAGACCAGCTCCCAGTCGGCGAGATCGAGCTCGGGAAAGAACCGGTCACCGTCGACGTCGGCGCGAATCCGGGTCAGGTAGAGGCGGTCGGCGCGAAGGAGCGCCGCGCGGAAGATCTCGGCGCCGCCCGCCACGAACGCCTCATCATCGCCCGCCGCGCGAGCGAGCTCGATCGCCTCGTCGAGAGAGGCGGCGAGCTCGACCCCCTCCGGCAGGTCGGGCCGCCCGCGCGAGATGACCACGGTGGTCCTGCCGGGGAGCGGGCGCCCGATCGACTCGAAGGTCTTGCGTCCCATCAGCAGATGGTGCCCGAGCGTGGTGCGCTTGAAGCGCTTCAGATCGGCCGGTAGGCGCCAGGGCAGGTCGTTGTCGCGGCCGATCGTGCCGTTGTCGGCGAGGGCGGCGATGATCGACAGCTTCATACCGCGATCGGCGCCCGGATGCTCGGATGCGGATCGTAGTTCTCGAGGCCGAAGTCCTCGTAGGCGAAGTCGAAGATCGAGGTCACCTCGGGGTTGAGCCGCATCTGCGGCAGCGGGCGCGGCTCGCGCTCGAGCTGCAGCCGAGCCTGCTCGAGATGATTCAGATAGAGGTGCGCGTCGCCGAAGGTGTGGACGAACTCCGCCGCCTCGAGGCCGCACGCCTGCGCCATCATCGCCGTCAGCAGGGCGTAGGACGCGATGTTGAAGGGGACCCCCAGGAAGACGTCGGCCGAGCGCTGATAGAGCTGGCAGGAGAGAGCGCCGTCGGCGACGTAGAACTGGAAGAGGACGTGGCACGGCGGCAGCGCCATCCGGTCGAGATCCGCCACGTTCCAGGCGCTCACGATGTGGCGCCGTGAATCCGGGCGTTCGCGAATGCCCTCGATCACGGCCGCGATCTGATCGATGTGACGGCCGTCCGGGGCCGGCCACGAGCGCCACTGATAGCCGTAGATCGGGCCGAGGTCGCCGTTGTCGTCGGCCCACTCGTTCCAGATGCGCACCTTGTTCTCTTGCAGGTAGCCGACGTTGGTGTCGCCGCTGAGGAACCAGAGGAGCTCGTGCACGATCGAGCGCAGATGGAGCTTCTTGGTGGTGAGCAGCGGAAAGCCCCGGCGCAGATCGAACCGCATCTGGTGGCCGAAGACGCTCAGCGTGCCGGTGCCGGTGCGGTCGTCGCGGCGCACCCCCTCGTCGAGCACGCGGCGCACCAGGTCGAGATAGCTCTGCATCGCCCGAGCCTAGTCCGCTCGCGCGCCGCAGGCAAATAGCGCGCGCGCGTGGCGCTCAGCCCTCCGGAGCGACGTAGAGCTCCTCGGCACCCAGCGGTTTGTCGCGGCCCAGGAGGCGCGCGAAGAGAAGCCTCACGTCCTCCTGGATGGCGTACACGGATGGCACCAGCAGCAGCGTGATCACGGTGGCGAACATCACGCCGAAGGCCAGCGAGATCGCCATCGGTATCAGGAACTGGGCCTGCAGGCTCTTCTCGAGCAGCAACGGAGTGAGTCCCACGAAGGTGGTGAGCGAGGTGAGCAGGATCGGCCGGAAGCGCGCCGTGCCGGCTGTCCGAATGGCGGCGCTCAGCGGCTTGCCGGCCTTGCGGGCGCGGTTGATGAAGTCGACCATCACCAGGCTGTCGTTGACCACGACGCCGGTCAGCGCGACGATGCCGAAGATCGAGAGGATCGCCAGATTGACGCCCATCAGGAGGTGCCCCCAGATGGCGCCGATCAGGCCGAAGGGGATGGCGCTCATGACGATGAGCGGCTGGAAGTACGACTTGAACGGGATGGCCAGCAGCCCGTAGATCACCAGCATCGCTACGGCGAAGCCCTTGGCGAGGCCGGCCAGCGTCTCGCGCTGCTCCTGCCGCTCGCCCTCGAGCGAATAGCGCACGCCGGGGTAGTCGGCCAGCAGCACCGGCAGTACGTTGGCCTCGAGGTCGGCGAGAATCTCGTTGGCGTTGGCTCGGTTGATGTCGACGTCGGCCTGGACGTTGACCACCCGCCGCCGGTTGGTGCGCCGGATCGACGCCGGGCCGCGGCTGAGGCTCGCCTCGGCGGCGGTGGCGAACGGGATCTCGCCGCCGTCGGGAGTGCGCAGCCGCAGCTCGTCGAGGGCCAGCATGGACTGCCGCCGCTCCTCGGGCAATCGCACCATCACCTTGACGTCGTCACGCCCGCGCTGGATGCGCTGCGCCTCCTCGCCGTAGAACGCCTGCCGCACCTGGCGAGCCAGGGCGGCCTGCGTCAGTCCGGCGGCTTCGGCCTCCGGTGTGACGGCGAGCTCGAGCTCCTGCTTGCCCGCGCGGAAGCTGTCGGCGATGTCCTGCACGCCGGGATAGGTCCGCAGCTCGCTCTTGAGCGCTACGGCGAAGCGGCGGAGCTTGTCGACGTCGGGCCCGGACAGCTCGATGTCGATCGCCTTGCCCGAAGAGAAGAGCGATGCGGTGTAGGTCAGCTCGACCGCGTCCGGAATGGCCTCGACCTTCTCCCTCCAGCGCTGGGCGACCTCGGTCGAGCCGATCTCCCGCTCCTCGGCGGGCGCCAGCTCGAGGTTGACCTCGCCCAGGTGGGCGGCCGAGCTGTCCGCCGCGACGTCCAGCGCGGCGGGTCCTTCGTTGTTGCGAAACGGCTGGCCGCCGATGGAAGTGAGGAAGTGGCGCACCGGCCGCCCGCCGTACTCCTCGTCGAGCTCCTCGTCGAGCTCGCGCGCCGCGTCCTCGAGTCGGCCGAGGGCTCGCGCCGTGTCTTCCGCCGGGGTGCCCTGCGGCATGGTGAGAAAGCCGGCGATGTTGTTGGCCTCGATCGACGGCAGGAAGTTGAAGCGGACCCAGCCGCCGCCGACCATCGCGCCGGTCATCACCAGCAGGGCGAACATCGCCGCCACCGTCAGGTACCGCCAGGCGAGCGCCCGCTCGAGCAGCGGGCGGTAGACCCGCTGAATGACGTACTCGAGTGCGTCGGCGACGATTCCCTGGACGCGGTACCAGTGTCGGCTGATGCCGGTGGGCTCGCGAT
>JAHEKO010000354.1 GCA_024638355.1 Acidobacteriota bacterium | reverse complement strand
GGGCGCCCGGCTCACGCTCGAGGATCTCGACGCGCTGGTCTTCACGCCGTGGCGCCTCGACCACGTGCGCCGCTTCGATCTGGTGCGCGACGCCGCCTGGGAGCCGCACCTCGACCGGCTCTGCCGGGCCGCCGGAGTCGAGATCGACCGTTGGGATCTGCTCGACGCCTGGTTTCGGCCGTACTCCGAGCGGCTGGTCCCCGAAGCGGGCGCCGCTGAGGCGCTGGCGCGGCTGCGAGCGGGCGGCAGGCGGCTGGCCATCGTTTCGAACACTCCGCTGCCGGGCCGCTTCTACACCTCCGTCCTGAAGCGCTACGAGCTCGCGCGCTACTTCGATGCGATGCACTTCAGCTACGACCTGGGCACGCGCAAGCCTTCGCCGGCGATGCTGAGAACCGCGCTCGCCGACCTCGGCGCTTCCCCGGAGGAGGCGCTGATGGTCGGGGACCGACGGTCCGCCGACATCGCCGCGGGTCGAGCCGCCGGCGTCGCCACCGTCTGGGTGCGGAGCCAGTTCGACGAGGGTCCGCGAGCCGACCACGAGATCGACGCGCTGGCCGACCTGCCGGCGCTGCTCGAGTCTCCGGAGGGTATCCTCGAATGATGCGCCGCGTCGCCCTGGGAGTCGCCGGTGGAACCGGCTCCGGCAAGACCACCGTCGCCCAGCGGATCCTCGACGGTGTCGGGCGCGATCGAATCGCCTTCCTCGCCCACGACAGCTACTACAAGGACGTCGACTGGAGGAGCGAGGAGCAGCTGCAGAAGCACAACTTCGATCATCCGGACGCGCTCGACAACGAGCTGCTGATCAAGCACGTCGAGGCGCTCAAGCAGGGGATCGCGATCGAGGTCCCGGTATACGACTTCGTGGTGCACCGACGGACCGAGGAGACGGTGCGGGTCGAGCCCCGGCCGGTGATCCTGCTGGAGGGCATCCTGCTGTTCGCCGAGCCGCGTCTGCGCGAGCTGCTCGAGCTCAAGATCTTCGTCGACACCGATGCCGACGTCCGGCTGGCGCGACGCATTCGGCGCGATATCGAGGAGCGCGGGCGCACGGTGGGCGACGTCCTGCGCCAGTACATGGAGACGGTCCGCCCGATGCACCTCGAATTCGCCGAGCCGTCCAAGCGCTGGGCCGACGTGATCGTGCCCGAGGGCGGCAAGAACCTCGTGGCGCTCGACATGGTGATGGCCCGCGTCGAGCAGCTGCTCGCCGCCGCGGGAAACGGCGGCTGAGCCTGGCGTTCGGCTACCGGGTCGAGGCTTCGCGCTTCGGGTCCGGCGTCGACTGGTCGTTGTCTTCCGCGACCGCGTCGGCGTCGGCGTCCCAACGGTCGAGATCGAGGTCGAAGGCGACCGGGATGCGGCTCTGAGCGACGACCTTGGCTCGCTCTTCGGCGGGCGAGCTCCAGAGCCGATCCACCTTCTCCGCGTCGACCAGCAGCGAGCAGCCGATCGAGGCGCAGTCCGTCTGCGCCGCCGGGAGCGCCGCCGCTGTCCAGCCGAGGGCCAGAGCCAGCGCGATCGAGAGACGGCCGCGGGACCTGGGGCGAGTCGGGCGCCGCACCGACGCACGGACGGCGCTCGGCCGGCGGTCGAGCAAGGTGTCGAGTAGCAGTGCCAGAATGGCCGCGAGGGGAATAGCCGTGAGGATGAGGACGATTCTGGTCATGGAGTCTCAGGATGCAGGGTTCGTGCCCACCGCGTCCGCGGTTTCGGTTCGGCCCCTTGCGGGCCTTGGCGTCTCCTCCAGAGGTCGCCCGGCCCGAGCTTTTTCCGGCGCTCCGGGCGAGAATCGGTAAGACGGTTGCCCTAGAGGGGCCAGAGGACCGGAATCAGCACGGTCGCCATGACCCAGTAGATCAGCGTCAGCGGCCAGCCGAAGCGCAGGTAGTCGAGAAACCGGTAGCTGCCGGGCCCGAAGACCATGGCGTTGGTCTGGTAGCCGACCGGTGTCAGGAAGGCGAGCGAGGCGGCGTAGGCGATGCACATCAAGAAGGGCTTGGGGTCGACGCCGAGCTCGCGCGCGGCGGAGACGGCGATCGGGACCATCAACACGGCGGTGGCGTTGTTGGAAAACACGTTGGTCAGCAGAGTCGTCGAGACGAACAGGAGCGAGAGCAGCGTCGTCGGTCCGAAGCGGCCGCCGATGGGCTGGAGGCCCGAGGCGATCACCTCCGCGAGGCCGGTGTTCTCCATGGCGAGACCCATCGGCAGGATGGCCGCGATCAGGAAGATGACCGTCCAGTCGATCGCCCGATAGGCCTGCTGAACGGTCAGCCGGTGGGTCACGAGAATGGCGACGACGCCGAGGATCGAGGCCTTGAGGATCGGCATCACGCCGACCGCCGCGAGAGTGACGACCAGCGCGATGACCCCCACGTCGATCCACCACCGGCGCTCGAGCCGGATGGTCAGGTCGCGCTCACCGAGGGGCATGAAATCCTCCTTCTCGTAGAGTGCCTCGACGCGCGATCGGGAGCCGAAGACCAGCAGGGTGTCCCACTGCTTGAGCGGAATCGACGCCAGCTTCTCGCGGATGTACTCGCCGGTGCGATTGAGGGCGATCACGAAGCAGCCGTACTGTCGTCGGAAGTCGATCTCGCGCAGGGTCGAGCCGACGAGCGTGGCGGCCGGCGACAGCTGGATCTCGGCCAGAACGGTCTGCCTGTCGGAGAGATCCTCGTCTCTCAGCTTGATGTCGGTCAGCAGCAGCAGCCCGTAGCTCTCCCGGAAGGCGAGGATCTCCTCCATCGAGCCGCGCACCACCAGGATGTCGCCTTCGACGATCGCGGTGTTGCGGATGTCCTGGAAGATCTTGCGGCCCTCACGGATGATCTCCAGCACGTTCATCTGGTAGCGCTCGGCCACGTGCTCGGCGAGCACGTTCGCGCCGATCAGCTTGGAGCCGGCGGGCACCCGCAGCTCGGTCAGGAAGCCGCTGAGGTGGTACTTGCGGGTGAGGCTGGAATCATCGCCGCGCTCGGGCATGAAGCGCATCATCACCAGCAGGTTGTAGGCGAGACCGACCAGGATGAAGAGCCCGCCGAGCGGCGCGAACTCGAACATGCCGATCGTGCCGGCGCCCTGCCGCGCGGAGAGCGACCCGACCAGTAGATTGGTCGAGGTGCCCAGCAGAGTGAAGGTGCCGCCGAAGATGGCGGTGAAGGAGAGCGGCATCAGGATCTCCGACGGGCTGAACTTGTTGAGCCGCGACAGGTGGATGGCGACCGGCATCAACACCGCCACCGCGGCGGTATTGTTCAGAAAGGCGGAGATGGCCGCGGTCAGGATCAGCAGCAGGGTGGCCGCCTTCCACTTGCTACCGCCGGAGATGTCCGAGATCTTGTAGCCCAGCTTGCTCACCAGGCCGCTGTGGACGAGCGCGGCGCTGAGCACGAACATCATCATGACCGTGATAACCGCCGGATTGCTGAACCCGGAGATGGCCTGCTCCGGCGTGACCAGATCGCACAGCAGCAAGAGCGCCAGACAGGTGAGAGCCACCACGTCCATCGGCAGCCACTCGCGCGCGAAGGCGACGATGGAGAAGACGATGATGCCTACGAGAAGCAGGATGTCGACGTTCATGGCCGTCCCTTCGGGGGGCGAGAGTCTAGCAAGCCGCCGCTAGAGCGCCGGTGACGAAGTCAGGCTAGAATCGCGCGCGGTATGGAGAAGAGATGGCGTCGGCTTCCGGCCGTCTGTGTCTTGACGGCGGCTTCCTGGATCGTCGCGTGCGGCGAGACGGCCGCGCCGGTCGGGCGAGTGACGGCTGTGCCGAGCGAGATTCGCCTGCTCTACCCCGGTTTCTCCGGCTACCGGCTGGAGTGGAGCCCGGAGGCGCCGCTCGACGGGTTCGAGGGCGAGTTGCGCGCGTCGATCCATCTGGTCGGCGACGAGGGCCAGGTGCTGCGCACGTTCGACCAGGAGCTGGAGCTCGAGTGGTCGCCCGGCGCGACCTCGGTCACGGAGCACATGCTCTACCAATCGGCGCTGGCGCCGCCGCTCGGCGTCGGGCGGTACCGGCTCGAGATCGGGCTCTACGACGGCTCCGGCAACGGCTGGGAGGTGGTCTCGAACGAGCCCACCGCACGGGTGGAAGACTCGAGCCAGGGCTTTCCGGCGTTCTACTTCTCGCCCGAGTGGCAGCCGATCGAGAGCGGAACGGACCTGCAGATTCTCGGCCGCCGCTGGCTGCGCGCCGACGGCGTTCTCCGGCTGGGCGAGCTGACGGCACCGGGGCGGCTGTGGCTGCAGCTCGCCATTCCCGCGCCGCTCGCAGGCGAGCAGCTGCTGGAGCTCGACCCCGAGGCCACCGAGCCCGAAGTCGTGGTCCACTGTTCGTGCGGCGATCTGACCGAGGTCCGGCGCGGCAGCGGCTCGCACCAGGTGATGCTGTCGATCGTGCCTCCGGCCGACCCGGAAGTACCGCCGGAGTGCGAGATCTCGTTCGACGCCAACTACACCCTGATCGG
>JAHEKO010000353.1 GCA_024638355.1 Acidobacteriota bacterium | reverse complement strand
CGTCGATCGTTCTGAAGGTGTGAAGAAAGCTGACCGACGAATCGATCGAATGCTCGATCCACGGACCCGCCTTCGGATCGATCGCCTCGTACCAGGAGAGCTTGCCGGAGCTCTCGGACGGACCGAGCACGACGTCCGGGGTGCCGTTGCCGTCGATGTCGGCGATCCGCACGCCGACGTCGTCGACAAAGCCTGCGTCGATGGTGTGCTCGCTCCAGCTCGCGGGCGTCACCTGCTCCACCCACAGGCCGTTGAGCGCCACGTCGAGGTCGCCGTCGCCGTCGAGGTCGCCCAGGTCGGTCCCCTCGCCGTCCTGGTTCGAGATGGTGACCTGGCTCCAGATCAGCGGAGTGGCTCCCTGCAGCCAGCCGTAGGTCACACCGCCCGACTTGCGGCGGGTCACCACGTCGAGGTCGCCGTCGGGCTCGAGATCTCCCACCTCTACGTCGTGGTTGTTCGCCCCCGCCACCCCGATGACGTGCTCCGTCCAGCCCGGATTCTCGTACCACTTGAGGGCGGTCGCGTCGGGGATGACGACGTCCAGGTCGCCGTCGTCGTCGATGTCGGCGACCTGCATGTCGGTCGTCCACGACCCCGACGCCCGGATCGTGTGCTTCGTCCAGCTCGGGTACTCGTACCAGAACATGCCGTCGCCGCTGGAGCTGGCGGCGACCGCGTCGAGGTCGCCGTCGCCGTCGAGGTCGCCGATCGTCTTGCAGTGGGGGTCGGACGGGTTGCTCGGGTCGATGACGACGGGGTCGAAGCTCAGCTCCGCCGCTCCGGGGAGCGGCGCGGCGAGCACGGCGAGGACCGCGACCAGAACGACCTTCCAGCGTGCGCTTGCGCGGTTCACGACTCCACCACTACTACGCTCGAAGGCATCTGGCAGTGATACCTGTCGCGCTTGTTCCGCCGTTTTTTCGGGCTCGACCCCGGGGCAGGATCGGCTGCAATTCGAGTGCCCGGCGTGTCGCGTATCTATCTCTTGATTTCGCAAACACTTAGCTCGATCGCGCGAAAAAGGTAGCGTGACCGGAGAAGGGAACCGGGCGTTATGCCCCATTCGCGCGCGGCGGCGCGTATCATCGCCGCCGGAGTCGAACCGATGAGAATCGCCTACATCGCGGCGGGCGCCGGCGGCATGTACTGCGGCACCTGCATCCACGACAACACCCTGGCCGCGGCGTTGATTCGAAAGGGCCACGAGGTCGCCCTGATGCCGACCTACACGCCGATGCGCACCGACGAGGAGAACGTCAGCACCGGCAAGGTCTTCTACGGCGCCCTCAACGTCTATCTGCACGCCAAGTCGTCGATCTTCCGGCGCACGCCCCGCGTCCTCGACTGGCTGCTCGACCGGCCCGGCCTGCTCAAGCTCGTCTCGAAGCTCGGCTCGACCACCGACCCCAAGGACCTCGGCTGGATGGCGCTCGACGTGCTGAAGGGCGAGGAAGGGCATCAGCACAAGGAGCTCGAGCGATTGGTCGCCTGGCTGCGCGACGACTACAAGCCCGACGTGGTGCACGTGACCAACTCGATGCTGCTCGGGCTGTGCAAGCGTCTGCGCCAGGAGGTCGGAGTGCCCGTGGTGGTCGCGCTCCAGGGCGAAGACCTGTTCATCGACGACCTCCCGGAGCCGTTCCACACCACGGTCGTAGCCGAGATGCGCCGCCGGGCGGCCGACGCCGACCTCTTCATCTCGCCGAGCCGCTACTACGCCGACCACATGGCGCGGGTGCTCGACGTACCCGCCGACAAGATCGCGGTGGTGCCGATCGGCATCCGCCTCGAAGGCCACGGCCGCGAGCCCGAGCCTCGCGCCGACGACTCGGTCACGCTCGGCTACCTGGCGCGGATCGCTCCGGAAAAGGGCCTGCACCTGCTGGTCGACGCCTTCATCCGGCTCGCCGCCCTACCGGAGTGCGCGTCGCTTCGCCTGCGCATCGCCGGCTACCTGGGGGCCCGCGACGTGGCCTACAAGGACGAGTGCCTGGCCAAGCTCCAGCAGGCCGGAGTCGCCGACCGGGTCGACTTCGTCGGCGAGGTCGATCTCGAGGGCAAGCTCGCCTTCCTGCGGTCGATCGACATCCTGTCGGTGCCGACGGTCTACCACGAGTCGAAGGGCATCTTCGTGCTCGAGGCGCTGGCCGACGGCGTGCCGGTCGTGCAGCCGCGCCACGGATCGTTCCCCGAGGTGATCGAGGCGACCGGCGGCGGCGTCCTGGTCGAGCCGGGGTCGACCGACGGCCTGGTGGAGGGGATCCGCCGGCTGGTCGTCGATCCCGACGAGCGTCGCGCGCTCGGCCGCCACGGCCAGCAAGCGGTGCGCGAGCGATTCACCGACGACGCCAACGCCGAGGCGCTCCTGGCGGTCTATCGCGGCCTCGGCTAGCCTGCATTTCTCACCAACTTCGTCGCGAGGTGGCGTAGGTGCCTGTAGATGCGAGGCTTGCCAAAGTCCGGCACCGGAGGCGTACTCGCAGTACGTCGAGGAGCCCGACTTTGGGAAGTCTCGCAGATGCAGGCAGATACGACGCCGCAGTAGAAGGCTGGTGAGACATGCAGGCTAGACCGCCGCCATCAGCAACGGGTCGCGGCAGACTTCATCCGGATACCCGGGCCAGGAACCTCTCCCGGCAGGCGATGCCGGCGGCGCGGATCTCGGCGAACTCGGGCAGGTCGCGGATCGAATCGACCAGGGGGTCGGAGTCGAGCGCCGGCATCGAGCAGTAGCCGAGCTCGATGCCCCGGCGGAGCAGACCGAGCGCCGTCTGGTGGTTGCCGCAGTAGGCCATGAACGGCCCCATCCAGGCGGACTGCTCGGCATCCACCAGGGTCGTGTAGACGTCGTAGGTCTGCTGCGCGAGGCGATCGACATCCTCCCTCGGTGCTCCGTCCAGGCAGGCGACGATGTACTGCCGGTACACGGGCGTCTGGTCACCCAGCTTCATCGCTTCCAGCGCCGACTCGGGTCTGCCTTGCCGCAAGTCGATCATCACGACATTGTCGCGAATCCACTCGGAGCCGGGATCGAGCGCGAGAAACTCCCTGGCCCGCTCGTAGCGGCCGGCCAGATTGAAGGCGATCGCGCACGATCGCCAGGAGCGGCTCGTGGGGTCGATCGACCGGGCGAGCTCGCACTCCCGCATCGATTCCTCGAGAAGACCGGCGTAGCGCAGCACGTAGCTCTTGGAGAAATGGGCCGCGGCCGAGTCCGCACGCCGCTCGAGGAACTCCTCGGCCAGGTCGTGCGCCTCGGCCAACCGCCCGCGGTCGGTCCTCAGCACCACCAGGCGCTGCATGGCGTCCAGCAGCTCCGGATCGAGCTCCAGCGCCCGTCGAGCGTTGCGCTCGGCCTCGGCGTAGATCGCCCGCGCCTGCTCGAGGTCGGCGAGGTTGTAGTTGCCGATGCGATTCTGGCGCGATGCCAGCTCGGCCCAGGCCGGTGCGAACTCCGGGTCGAGCGCCAGCGACTCCTCGAGCATCTCCGCGGCAATTCGGTTGCCGTCGAAGTCCTCGGCCAGGGCGAGGCTCCGCATGTAGAGATCGTAGGCCTTGCGATTCGTGGGTAGGGTCTCCTCGCCGACTTCGGCCGCCCCCAGCCGCGGGAGGAGATCCGTACGAACGCGCTCGACGATCTGGCTCCGCAACGACAGGAGGTCGTCCACGGAGACCATCACCCGATCCCGCCATAGGACCCGATTGCCTTCCACCTCGATCGCCTCGAGGGTCAGCACGAGTTGATCCGCCTCGCGGTAGTACTGGCCGGTCACCAGGCTCGAAGCACCCAGCCGGTCGCCGGTCGCGATCACCTCGAGCTCGCCGGGGCCGTACGACGAGGTCGTCGAGAAGGGGCGGATCGACAGGTCCGACGCCCGGCTCAGGGTGGTCGTGATCTCGTCCGGCACCGCGAGCTCGAGATAGTCGATCGCGCCGTCGTCCGTCAGATTCTGGAACGGCAAGACCGCGACCGCGGTCTGCGCGCCCGGCCCCTCCGAAACGCCTGGCACCGCTTCGCGCCCGAGCCACCAGCGACCCGCGGCGAGGGCGGCGAGGACCAGCACCGCGAAGGCCACCCAGGGCATCGCCGTGCCCAGCCGCGAGCCCATGGCGGACGGGGCGCGCTCGGGGGCGCGCTGGCTCGTCGACAGGATGCTCTCGGTGCGGAGCTCCCGGCGCAGCGAGTCGAGCTCGTTGCGCAGATCGAGCGCCGACTGCAGCCGGTGGTCCGGATCCTTCTCCAGGCAGCGCCGAATGATCCGGCCCAGGTGCCCGGGCAGCGCCGCATTCAGCTCGGTGACCGACGGCGGCTCGTCCTTCAGGATCGACGCGCTGAGGGCGGCCGAGGTTCCGCCCTCGAACGGCCGGCGGCCGGTTGCCATCTCGAACAGGACGACGCCGAGCGAGAAGATGTCGCTGCGGTGGTCGAGCGGCTTGCCTTCGACCTGCTCGGGCGACATGTAGGGGTAGGTGCCGAGAAT
>JAHEKO010000352.1 GCA_024638355.1 Acidobacteriota bacterium | reverse complement strand
CCAGAAGTAGAAGGCCGAGATGCCCACCAGAGCGGCCATCACGCCGGCCGTCGACTCGATCATCGGGGGCGAGGCTATCACCCCCTCCGGCCCGGGCTTCTAGCCGGGAGCGGGGACCTGGCTGGGCAGGCGGCGCTCCTGCGCCCAGCCGATCTCGAAGACGAAGGGAATCTCGGGGCTGAGCCAAGAGGAGTGGAGTCTTGGCCAGCAGAGATCGGCACAGCCGGCCAGGCAGGAACCGAACAGACTGTCGTCCGCGACCCGGCTGGCGACGGGGATCGCCTGTTCGTGGCGGCTGGTCACCTCGATCCGCTTCAGCCCGCTGGAGGTGTGGAAGTAGAGCCGCTTGCGGCGCTGAAAATAGGCGACGGTCTGTCCCCAGTCACCGAGCGTTGGGCCGGCGCCGCATGCCGCCGCGCCGGAGGTGACGCTCACGTCGAGCAGACCCTCGCTCTCGACGGACCAGCGGAGAGGCGAAGCTTCGAGGTTCGAGCCCTGGGTCGGATAGTCGAACTTCGCCTTCCGCGCCCGCTGGCCGGCGACCAGGCGCACGCTGGGCACGACCCACCCCGGCAGCATCACCGTGGAGATGAAGAACGACGGCACGCCTTCGGCGTCGAGAGTGCAGAGGCGTACGGTCAGCTGGGGATAGGAGACC
Source organism: Acidobacteriota bacterium (assembly GCA_024638355.1). Classification (GTDB taxonomy): domain Bacteria; phylum Acidobacteriota; class Thermoanaerobaculia; order Multivoradales; family JAHEKO01; genus JAHEKO01. Next base: position 3,828 of record JAHEKO010000352.1, on the reverse strand, counting down.
TTGGGGAAGAGGACGTTCGGGATGTCGATCACCTGCTGGCGAAAGAGCGCCGCCGACAGAAAGACGCAGTCGTCCTCGCCCCGGGTGTGGACGTCGTAGCGCAGCGGCGCCGCGAGCTCCGGCAGCGCCGCGGCCGGCAGCGCCCAGTTCAGGAACAGGCAATCGCGTCCGATGGTCTCCAGGATCATGCGCGATGAATCACCGCCCGCCGCGGCCTCATTCCAAGTCTTTGTGCGACCCGTCGCAGAACGGCCCCTCCCCCGAGTGCTTGCATCGGCAGTAGGCGCGCCGACGCTTCTCGTCGACCTCGAACTTCATCGGCTCGATTCCGGTGCCGGCGTGGGAGCCGTCGCAGAACGGTTGGTTCTGGGAGCGGCCGCAGGCGCACCACCAGTAGGTGCCGGGCTCGAGCTCCAGGACGATGGGTAGACGGTCGGCAATCACGGGCTCAGACATCTATTCAGGGTTCCTCCACCTTCGTTTTCGTCCGTGACCTGTCGTCGGAGGCGGCCTCAGTGACGAGCGACCTCAGGCGTGAGCGCCTCGAAGTCCGCGCCGTAGACCTCGCCGCCGAGCTCGACCATCTCCTCCTCGAACGCTTCTCGCCACCGCCGTCGCTCCTCCCCCTCGAGGAAGGCGTGGCCGAGAGCCGCGAGCGACAGGCCCGCCACCTCGCCGGCCTCCAGATCGAGAGTATCTCCCACCAGGGTGTACTCGCGCGACAGGCTGGTGTCGAACATCGCCGGGTCGTCGGAGTTGACGGAGAGCGAGACGCCGGCGTCGAGCAGCGCGCCGATCGGGTGCTCGGCGAGGCTCGGGGCGTTGCCGAGCGCCACGTTCGAGGTCGGACAGACCTCCAGCGGCAAACCGCTCGCGACCAGCTCGGCGAGCAGGCCGGCGTCCTCCACCGCGCGGATGCCGTGGCCGAGCCGCTCGGGGCGGGCGATCTCGAGCGTCTCGCGTATCGACTCGGGACCCCGCTGCTCGCCGGCGTGCGCGACCCGGTGGAGACCCTCCGCCGCGGCCACCTCGAAGTGCTCCCGAAAGGGGGTCGCCGGCCAGCTCTCGATGCCCGCCATCCCGAGGGCGACGACGCCGCGCGAGCGATGCTCGAGCGCCCATTCGAGGGTGACGTCCGCCCAGCGCGGCTCGAGGTTGCGCACGATGTCCGGGATCAGCCGAACGCGCACGCCGAGCTCGTTCTCCAGCTCGATCAGCGTCTCACCCAGGGCGTCGCCCACCTCGCCGCCGTTGGCGCCGTGCAACACGTGCGTGGCGATGGTGAAGTGAACCTCCGAGTAGCGGATGTTCTGGCGCGCCTGCTCGCGGGCGAACTCGCGCAGCGCGAGCTGAAAGTCCTCGGGATCGCGGAGGCAGCGCGAGCACGTGACGTAGATCTCGACGAACTCCTCGAAGGTCTCGAAGCGAAACCACTCGCGCACGCCGGCCTCGGTATCGGCCGGCAGCCGCACCCGCCGGCGCCGCGCCAGCTCCAGCAGGGTCGACGGCTGGATGGCGCCCTCGAGGTGAACGTGGAGCTCGACCTTCGGCATCGCCTCGGCAAAGCGCTCCAGCCGAGGCCGGCCGAGCGGGCTCACTGTCGGCTCCGCCGCCTCTTGGCTCCGAGGCGCGTCAGCACCGGGTGCGGCACCAGCCCCTCGAGATCGCCGCCGAGAAAAAAGACCTCCTTGACCAGGCGGCTGGAGACGTAGCTGTACTCTTCCTTGGCGGCCATGAAGACGGTCTCGACCCGGTCGTTCAGGCGGCGGTTCATGAGCGCCATCTGGACCTCGTACTCGAAGTCCGAGACGGCACGCAGGCCGCGCACCACCACGCCGGCGTCGGCCTCGCGAACGAAGTCGACCAACAGCCCGGAAAACGACTCGACCCGGCACTCGTCGTAGGGATCGAGCAGCTCGCCGATCATCTCCAGCCGCTCGCGGACCGAGAACAGCGGCTGCTTCTCGTCATTGCGCAGCACCGCCACCACCAGGGCGTCGAAGATCGGGCGGCAGCGGTGGATGATGTCGAGATGCCCGTTATGGATCGGGTCGAAGGAGCCGGGGTAGACGGCAATCCTCATCGAGTCTCCTGCCGCAGATCGAAGGTCACCACGTTGAACGCGGCGTCGGTGATCCGCAGCAGCACCAGCCGCGCTTCCTTGTCGACTTCGACCAGGAGTGTCTCACGTTTGCCGTCGAGGATACCGTCCTCCGGCTGCAGCGGTCGCCACTCCTTCGCGTCGGCGCTCACCTCGGCCCGGCGCAGGGGATTGAGCTGGTCGGCGACCACCACCCGGTAGCGGGATCCCGTGCGCCGGCTCTCGACCAGGGCCGGCGCGGTGTGGTCGATGACCACCGGTCCGGTCGTCTCCTCCGCGATCAGCGGTGGATCGAGGTCCTTCTCGCCACGGTCCAACGCTCGCAGTCGGAAGCGATAGGTGCCGTCGGGCAAGGCGGTGGCGTCGAAGCTGTAGGACTCGTCTTCGAGCTCGTCGGCCATCGGCAGCCAGCCAACGTCGTCGCTGGCCGACTGGAACGAGAGCTCGTAGCTCAGCTCGTCGCCGTTCGGATCCTCGGCGTCCCAGGTCAGCGTGCGGAAGCCCATCTTCCACAGGTTCTTGCGCCGCCGCTCGCCGTTCTTGCTCGCCGGCCGCAGCGGCTTGAAGATCCCCTGCCGGTTCGGGCGCGACGGCTCGAACACCTGGTTCGCCGGATTGAAGCTCGCCGGCACCACGATCTCGCCGGGATCGAGCACGTCCAGCCGCTCGATCCGCGGCGGCAGGTTGAGCTGCTCGTAGGAGACGTCGACGCCGCTCACCAGCGGCGAGCGCCCGTTTCCGGCGGTCAACTCGGCACGCCATTGCAGGAAGCGCGCGGGCGGCACGTCGGCGAGCGGGATCTCGCGGCCGCTCGCGGCGTTCGTCCACTCCGACCAGGTGCGGTCGGGGCGGGCGTTGGCGCCGCTGCGCACCGAGATGCGCACCCGGCCGTCTCCGGGCTCGCCGCGCCAGCGGAGCGAGCCGAAGCGCGACATGCGCTGGGCATCGAGCGCCGGGCTGGTGAAGGTACCCGCCGACTCGCTCTCGCCCGAGATTCGGTAGAAAGCGGCGGAGTTGGTCGTCGCGAAGGCCGGGCCCGGATCGTCGTCGAGCAGCACCACCAGCTGCCGCTCCTCCACGTCTTTCTCGAGCACCGGCTTGCCGCGGCCGAGGCTGAAGAGCTTGCCGTCGAGCCCGGTGCCGATCCACAGACGACCGCGCTGCCAGTGCACGGCGTACACGGTCTCTTCCTTGAACCGGGCGGCGGATTCGACCCGGCCGTTCGGCGAGATGCGCAGGATCTCGGAGCGCGGACCGCGAAAACCAGTGGGGCGCGACCCGGTCGTCTCCTCCTGGCCGACCGCCGGCGACACCGTGACCCGCACGCTCCCCCCCTCCTGCTGCTGTCCCTGGCCGGCCGCCGCCTGGCCGTTGCCGCGACTCAGATCCATCAAGCTCGCCTCGGAGGCGAGCAGTGCGGCGTAGGCCTCACCCTCCGCGCCGAACGAGAGATCTACCACCTCCGGATGCTCCGCGTCGTAGAGCGTCCGCGCCTTGCCGTCCGGCGCGACCCGGAGCACCAGTCCGTCGCCCGCCGTGCCGACCAGCACGTCGCCGTCGACGAGCGCCAGAAGCGCTCGCAGGTGGGTGTCGTCGCTGTCGAAGACCACCTCGCCGCGACCCTTGCCATCGACCCGGTAGAGGCGGCCCTCGGTCCCGGTGGCCACCAGCAGCGAGCCGTCGGCCGCTCGCGCCAGATCCCAGATGTAGGTCTCGCCCGGGTCGAA
>JAHEKO010000351.1 GCA_024638355.1 Acidobacteriota bacterium | reverse complement strand
GCGCCATCGCCTCGGCGAGGCACTTGCGGACGTAGGCCGGCCGGTTGACGTGATTGTCGAGGATCAGGCCGACGCCGTACTCCGAGGTGACGAGCTCTGAGATCCGGTGGTCGCCCGCCTTGTAGCGGTCGGTGTCGTAGAACTGATCGAGGCGCCCCAGGGCGTGCTTGATCTGGAGCGCCTGAACCTCCGGATCCTGGCCCGCCTGCCAGAAGTAGAACGCCCAGGGCGCCTCGCGAAGCTGCTCCTTCTGCTCCGGCGTCCGGATCCGCTGACCGCGCAGCGAGAAGCGTCCGGTGAGCGGGCCGGTCGCCGAGGTCTCCCAATCGCTTGGCGAGATGTCGGTGACGTCGAGGCCGTGCTGGCCGCAGTAGCGCTCGAACAGGTCGTGGTCCTCGCTCTTGATCCGGGCGAGGAGCGCCGGGAGCTCTCCCTGGGCCGAGCCCTGGCCGCCGGTCCACTGGAAGATCCCGAACGAGAGGAAGGCGCTGTCCCAGGTGTTGATCGCGTCGAGATTGCCTTCGTTCTCCGCGACCGCGATCATCACGTTGATCTCGGACTGCGTCACTCCGAGCCGCCGCAGTCGCTCCGCATGTCCCTGGACGAAGGTGGCGGGCTTCTGGCTCCCCAGCGTGACCAGCCCTCTACGGACCTTCTGGAATCGCTTGCGGTCGCGCCCGTCCGAAGCCTCGATGTACTGGCGGTTCTGGTTGCCGACGATCGATTTGATGCTCAGCGAGCCGGGAGCCGGCGTCGCCGGATGCTGCGGGTCGTTCCAGGCGTCGCCGTAGTGGGCGCCCAGCTCGGCGACCAGCCTCTCGGCCAGCGGCGGCTTCAGCGCGCGCCCGTCGGAAGCCACGCCCTCGCGAGCGGCGAACGCCGCGACGGCGGCTCGCGTGGCGCGGCCGTAGCCGCCGTCGGCTCCCCATCGAGCCCATTCGAGCTCCTCGCCGTAGCCGAGGTCGTTGAGCAGGGTCTGAAGCGACGCGACGCGCACGCGATCGCCTCCGCCCACCCGGTAGAGCCTCTCGACCCTCTTCTTCGCGACGTCCTCGGCGAGCTGCTTGAGCTCCTCGAGGGAGTCGTAGCGAGCCAGGATCTGGAGCGCCAACGGTCGCGTCACCCGGGTTCCGCCGGCCCGGCTGCCGTTGCGCTGCGCGAAGGCCTTGACCGCGGCCACCGTCGCGTTGCCATAGCCTCCGTCGGCGCCGAACTTGCGCCACTGAAGCGGGTCGTCGAACCCCAGCCAGTGGAGGAGAGTCTGCAGGGCGGCGATCGCGTGGCGGGCGGTCGACCCCTTGCGGAGCGTGCGCTCCACGCTGCCGGCCTGGATCTCTTTTTCGAGGGTCTGTCGCTCTCTCATCGCGTTCTAGCCTCCCGTCGATCTGGAGGGCGCGGTCCCGGGTTCGGATCGCAACCGAGCTGGTCTTGTCGCCGAAGAAGAGGCTAACCCAAAGGAGCCCGTATGCGCATTCGAAGATTCGGCTGGTTTCCTCTACTCGCGCTTTCGCTCGTCCTGACGCCGCTCGCCCAGGCGGAAGAGCCGACGGCGTGGAATCAGTGGCGCGGACCGGCTCGCGACGGCCGCGTCGGTGGCCCCGCCTGGCCCGGGGACTTGCGGGGCCTCGAGCCGCTCTGGCGGGTCGAGCTCGGCAAGGGCTATGCGGGACCGATCGTCGTCGGCGACACGGTCTACGTCGCCGAGAGCTCGAAAGAAGGCACCGAAAGCGTGAGGGCTCTCCGTCGCACGGACGGTCGGGAGCTGTGGAAGACCACCTGGGAGGGGAAGGGCTCGGTGCCTTTCTTCGCCGCCGCGAACGGCGACTGGATTCGCTCGACACCCGCCCACGACGGTGAAGCGCTCTACGTAGGCGGCATGGAAGAGGTTCTGATGAAGCTCGACGCGCGCACCGGACGCGAGCTCTGGAGAGTGGACTTTCCGGCCCGCTTCGGCACGTCGGTTCCCGAATTCGGGTTCGTCAGCTCGCCGCTGATCGACGGCGACTTCGTATACGTCCAGGCCGCCAATTCGTTGGTCAAGCTCAATCGCGCCGACGGCGAGACCGTCTGGCGCTCGCTCGACGGCCCGGCCGACATCATGAGCAGCGGCGCCTTCTCGTCGCCGATCATGGCGACCCTCGCCGGACGGAGACAGCTGGTCACCCAATCGCGGACCACGCTGTACGGAGTCGACCCCGACTCGGGCGACGTCCTGTGGTCGCAGGACGTTCCGAGCTTCCGGGGGATGAACATCTTGACGCCGGTGGCGCACGGCGACGCGATCCTGACGAGCACCTACAAGAACAAGACCTACTACTACGGTGTGTCGGGCGGCGGTCCGAAGCTCGAGGCCAGGGAGCTTTGGACCCACAAGTCCCAGGGCTACATGTCGAGCCCGGTGGTGATCGACGGCTACGCCTACCTCCACCTGGGCAATGGCCGGCTGATCTGTCTCGATCTGCGGAGCGGCGCGGAGCGCTGGGTATCGAAGCCGTTCGGCAAGTATTGGAGCCTGGCGGTCCAGGGAGACAAGCTTCTGGCCCTCGACGAGGGCGGCGAGCTGCACCTGCTGCGCGCCAATCCGGAGCGGCTCGAGGTGCTCGACTCGGCCGAAGTGGGGCGCGGGCCGACGTGGGGACACCTCGCGGTGAGCGGCAGCGAGATCTTCGTTCGCGAGCTCGAGGCGATCGCCGCCTACCGCTGGCGGCCGGCGAATGGGGCCCAGACGGCCGCCGCGGCGACGGCGGGGCCGGTGGGCGTCGGATCCCGCTAGGTCCGGCTCGAGCGACCGGGCGGACGCCCGGCGACGAACGAGCGCTTCGGGTCGACCAGAAAGCGGCCGCTCAGGGCGCGCCGGCCCAGTAGCGCGCGGAACCCCATCTCGTCCCGACTGGTGAGGGTGAACTCGGTGGTCCACCGGCGGCCGCGGATCTTGATCTCGATCAGCACCACCGGCCGCAGCTCCAGATGTCCGGTCGAGCTACGCACGCGTCGCTCGTCGACGAGCTCGGCTTCTGCGGTCACGGTCCCCGCCATGTCGTGCTGATGGGGGTGAATGTCGAAGCGAATCATCTCGCGCCCCTTGCTGTGGAATCGCTCGGTGTTGACGGCGTGCAGGGCGGAGGACCTCGCCCCGGTATCGACCTTCGCCTTGATGGCGTCGACCTCGAGGTCGGGCAGGGAGATCCACTCCCGCCAGCCGATCACCCACTGGGGCCCGGCGGACGACCGCCTCAACTGGGCACCTCCTCGCGCTCCTGAGCGCGACGATCGAGGCGGTGAGCGGGAGTGCGTCGGATCCGGTTGGACGGCTCAGGCATTGCGCTCCTAGATCAGCTTGCCGGCGAACTCACCGGCGTTACGAACGAATACGGTGGTGCACAGGCCCGACGCCAGCTCTTCCAGCCGTCGTGCGTACTCGGCCTCGGTTCCCGGTGCGGCATCCTGCATGCCGAGGAAGACGAGGCTAGCGCCGGCGCTTCCCTCGTGAATGATCTCGGCGATGCTCTGCGAGTCCTTCTTCTCGATGATGTCGGTGGCAGCCTCGATGCGCACCTCTTCGAGCAGCGCCTGGAGGCTCTTGCCCTGAAGCTCGCGCTCCTCCTCGCTGCGGGCAATCGAGCGGACCACGAGCTCGGCGTCGCTCCACTCGGGATTGAGCTTCAACAGATGGGCAAGAAGCAGCATCAAGTCGCCGTTGTGCTCCAGGCCGCCCCACCAGATGACGATGCGTCTCGTCTGGCCGGGCTCGTGCAGCCAGTTGAGCTTGGTGATCAGGGTGCTCTTGTGGAGCCGCGAGAGGGCCCGCATGATGCGCAGCCAGGCCTCGAGCCGGCCGGGCTTGCTGGGCCAGCCGACCAGGACGGTGTTGGACTGAAGACCGGCGATGCCGTTCGCCTGCGCCGTTCCGATCGCGCCGGCTTCGAAGTCGCGCACCACATCGACCTCGCCGAACGCGACCAGGCCGTCTTCGTCCAGGGCTCGTTCCATTTCGAGGCGACGGCTCCGGATGTCGACGTCTGTTCGCGTGAGGTCGCCCTCGACGAGCTGGCTGGCGGTGACGATGCCGCGGCCCTGGCTGAACCAGTCGGCGAGCCGGACCAGGCCGATGCGTTTCTCCGGATCGCCGACGAACACCAGGATGTTCGGGCGCCAATTCCGCGGATCATCACGGTGCTCTTTGAGGCGGAGCAGGGCGAAGCGGGCGAGCGACATCCAGACGCCGGCCCAGGCGTCGCCCCATCGGCGCTGGAGCGCTCGCTGCCGCAGGTAGACATAGAGGGCGAGCTCGAGGCTGATGGCGATCACGCAAGCCAGCGGGCTGATCAGGAACATGACGACCACGGCGGCGAGCGACCCCGCCAGCGACAGCAGCCACGGCACGTTGATCGTCGGCCGAAAGGAGGGATCGGCACCCCACTTCTCGGCTGCCGCGCTCAGGTTGATGGCCACGTAGAGCGTGAGGAAGAGAATGGTGACGAAGCGCGCCACGGCGTCGAGGCC
>JAHEKO010000350.1 GCA_024638355.1 Acidobacteriota bacterium | reverse complement strand
AGGTTCGAGTACTGCGCCCAGTTCTGCTGCGGAGTGATCTCCGAGCGGGCCATGGCGCCATGGGCGTGGACGTCGATCAACCCCGGGATGACCGTCTTGCCGGCGCCGTCGACCACGAAGGCGCCGTCGGGCACGGCGACGTCCGCCGCCGGTCCCACCGCCGCGATCCGGTTGCCTTCGACCACGATCGTGCCGTTCTCGATCACCTCCTCTTGGCCCTCGCGGGCGCCGCGCATGGTGACGATGCGAGCGCCGGTGATGGCAATCGTCCCGTTCGGCGCGTCGCTCGGGACCTCGAAGCTCAAGTCGACGCCCTCCGCGACCGGCTCGGGGAGCTCCTCGGGCGCCCCCGCCAGAAAGTCGAAGGCGTCCTCGAGCTCGCGCGAGTAGAGCGTCGCGCCGTGGGCCCAGTGCAGCCGGCCGGCGTCCGCCGCCCAGTGCAGGAACTCGCCCGAGCGCGTCGAGACCTGCTTGACCGGAAAGGCGTCGGCCGACTTGCCGATCGTGACCTTCTTGCCGGTGCGGGCGAAGGGCGCCACGTAGGCGTTGAACTGCTCGGTGAAGGCCACCCAGCGGCCGTCGGGCGAGACCGAGAACTCGGTCGCCTTGGCGCCCTGTAGGTGGGTACGCTCCTCGTGGCCGTCGACGCCGACGCTCTTGAGCGCCAGCTCGGTGTCGTCGACACCGTCCGAGAAGAAGACGCGGTCGTCGTCCGCTCCGAAGTGGGCGTCGAAGCCCGAGTCGGAGATGCGCTCCGCGTCGCCGCCGCCGGCGGCGGGCGCGACGTAGATGCCCGGCTCCATCGACCAGAGCGGCGACAAGAGGAAGCCGCCGGCGATCTTGCGGTAGACGATGCGCTCGCCGTCGGCGGCGAAGCGCGGCTCGACGTAGTGGCCCGGTTCGGGAGTGATCACCCGGCCTTCGCCGCCGCCGATCGGAACGACGCGCACGCTGCCCAGCTCCTGGTCGTCCCAGGTGGTGTAGACGACCCGGCGGCCGTCGCGCGAGACCGACGGATGAAACTCGAAGTGGTCGCTCTGGCTGGTGAGCCGGCGCTGCTTGCCGCTCGCGAGCTCCTTGACGTAGAGATGCCCGAGCGCCTGGAAGACGACGGTGTCGGCGTCGGCGTACTGCGCCCAGCGGGGCATCCTGACTTGGAAGCTCTGGGGCGCGACCTCGACGGGGAAGCGCAGCGCGGCCTGGATCTTCTTCTCTGCGCGCACGCGGACCGGAATGGGCGTGACCTCGCGGCTCTCGACGTCGACCCGATGGAACCCGCCGCCGGTCCAGAAGACGATCGACCCTCCGTCCGGAGTCCAGGCGATGGCGGGGGCGTTGCCCTCGGTGCCCGCCGACTCCTGGAGATCGCGCTCGAAGCGATCGAAGATCGGCCATTCCTTGCCCGAGTCGAGATCCTTGATGTAGATGGCGCTCACCAGGCCGTAGAGGCGCTTGATGAAAGCCAGATAGCGGCCGTCGGGCGACGGCGTCGGCCGGATGGCGCCGCCCGGCCCCGAAACGAAGGTCTCGTCCTCGCCGCTCTCGCGATCGAAGCGCCGGATGGCGAAGATGGGGCCGGCCGAGTCCTTGTTGTACTGCCAGACCCTGCCGGGCGTCATGTCGCGGCTGTAGTAGACGTAGCGGCCGTCAGGCGAGAACGCCGGCTCCGCCATGTTCTTCTGATCGCGCTTGCCGTGGGGGCGCTCGGTGAGCTGCAGGCCGCCGCCGCCGCCGACGTGGTACATCCAGATCTCGCCCGCGGCAATACTGCGGGTCGACATGAAGCCCTTCTTCGCGGCCAGGTACTCGCCGTCGGGGCTCCACGCCGGGTTGTGCACGAGGTTGGCCTTCTCTTCGCTCAACGCACGGGCATTCGATCCGTCGGCGTCCATGATCCACAGGTTGTCGCCGCCGGCGCGATCGCTGATGAACGCGATCTTCGAACCGTCCGGGCTGTAGCGCGGCTGGTAGTTCCAGGCGATCATGTCGGTCAGCGCGGTCGCCTCGCCGCCCGCGATCGGCACGGTGTAGATGTCGCCCAGCATGTCGAAGATCAGGGTGGCGCCGTCGGCGCTGACGTCGACGTTGGACCAGGTGGTCTCGTCGGTGTCGATGGTGACGGTCTCGAGCTCACCCGCGGGGTCGTTGACGTCCCACGACTCTTCGCCGTCGCTCTCTTCGCTCTCTTCGGTTTCCGAGGTCTCCGCCGCCGTCTCCGCGGCGGGCGGATCGTCCTCTTCCTCTTGCAGCAGCCTCGCCTCGAGGGGCGCGCAGAGGGCGAGAGCACAGAGCAGGGCGGTCGCTTTCGACAGTGGGGTCATCCGAGCCTCCAATCATCAGCAAGGGCAGCCCGGGATCCTAGCAGCCGATCCCTGGTGCCTGTAACTCATCAGCGCCCGGCCGCGTTCAGATGATCAGAGGCGATTCTCTGCCTCGTGGTGTAACTTGCGATGAACGACGCGCGTTTCCTCTATTCGAATGCGACTGGCCGAGTTCGAAGAGGCCGTGGAGGCCCACAAGAACCGGGTCTTCTCTCTCGCCTACTACATTCTCGGCCGGCACGCGGACGCCGAGGAGATCTTGCAGGAGGTGCTGTTGCGCCTCTGGCGGCACCGCCGCAAGGTGGAAGCGCCGCGGCTCGGAGCCTGGCTGGCGCGGGTGACGCGCAACGCCTGCTACGACCGGCTGCGGCGCCGCAGCTCGGCCGGCCGCGACGCGATCCGAGCGGTCGAGACGGCGCAGCTCGAGCGGGCCGCCGCGCCGCAGCCCGATCCGGAAGCGCGGGCGACGACCGCCGAGATGCTCGACCGGGTGCGCGACGAGATCGCGGGCCTGCCCGAACCGTTCAAGAGCGTCTTGATCCTGCGCGAGATCCAGGAGCTCAAGTACCGAGAGATCAGCGAGATTCTCGACCTGCCGCTGAACACGGTCCGCGTCTATCTGCATCGCGGCCGCCGGCGGCTGCGCGAGCGGCTCGCTAGCTTGCCCTTACCATGAGAGAGATGAGCGACTTCACCTGCGAGCGCTTCGACGCCACGGTCGACGCCTATCTCGACGGCGATCTGGGTGCCCGAGCGGCCGCGAGCTTCGAAGCGCACGTCGGCGCGTGCGAGCGGTGCTCCGAGGGGCTCGCTCACGCCGAGCGCGTCGCCGCCGCGCTGCGGCGCCTGCCCGCCCAGCCGGCGCCGGTATCGGCGGTCGCAGCGGTCCTGGCGACGGCGCGGCAGGAGGCCGAGCGGCGCCCGCGGTCCGCCTGGAGCCGGCTCCGGCCGCTGCGCACTCGCCCCGCCCTCACGGCCCTCGCCGCGGCGCTGATCGCGGCGCTCGCGCTCTTCGCGGTGCTCGACCGGGAGGCCGGTCGCGGCGAGTCCGAGATCGCGCTCGACGATCCCGCGGTGGTGCGCGCCACGCTGGAGACCAAGCTGGCTCTCGCTCACTTCGCCCGAGCCAACCGCCGGATCGGTCGGGATTTGAGCGAGGATCTTCTGCGCGAGCGTGTCGTGCGGCCGGCGGTACGCGGACTGAACCGCGCCGCGCGATCGGAGGGCGCTCCCGCGACCGAGAGGGGATGAGAGATGCGAAAGCGAGCTGAACGGACTCTGGGCGCGGTCGTGATTCTGGCGATCCTGTCGAGCGGTGCCGGCGTGGCCGCGGAGGAGGCGCTCGAAAGCCACCCCGGCTACTTCTCCCTGGACGAGCTGGGGATCGTCGATCCGGACCGCTCCAGCGTCGACATCAACCTGCAGGGAGCGATGCTGCGGCTGGTGGGCGCGGCGGTGCTCCAGGAAGAGCCCGCGCTGGCCCAGCTGGTCTCCCAGATGAAGGCGATGCGCGTGCTGGTGGCGCCCGTCGACGGGCTCGATCCGGAGAAGACGGAAGCGGCCATCGCCGGCGGCGTCACCAAGCTCGAGGGGAAGGGATGGCAGCGGGTCGTGCGGGTCAAGGAGGACGACGAGCAGGTACACGTCTACCTCAAGGAGGCCGCGGGAGAGATCGAGGGGTTGACCCTCTTCGTCTTCGACCCCAGCGACGAGCTGACGTTGATCAACATCGCCGGGCGCATCGACGTCGAGCTGCTCGGCGCGCTCAGCCAGGCCTTCGACATTCCACCGCTCGAGGCGGCGCTCGAGGCGGCCGAGCCCACCCTCGCCGAGGCAGAGCGGGAGCCGTGACGCCGACCCTCCGAGCGAGCGTTCTCGTCGGCGCGCTGTTTCTCGGCGGCTGCGTCGAGTCGTCGATGGTGGCGCGCACCCGCCTGGAGATGGAAGAGGGCTTCCCGGGAGCGAGCTTCGAGCGTGCTCACGCCCTTCACCTGGGCCGGCTTCCCACCGCGATGCTCAAGCCGATCGCGCTCTGGGCGCTGGGCGACGAGGGAGAGGACCTCGAGTTCATCCGCTCGATCCGCCGGGTCGATCTCGCGGTGTACGAGGTGCGGTCGTTCCCCGAGACGCTGAACGGCGGCGAGCTCGCGGCGATGGACCGCCGACTGCGCAAGAGCGGCTGGAACCGGGTGCTGCGCGCG
>JAHEKO010000020.1:6202-18326 GCA_024638355.1 Acidobacteriota bacterium | reverse complement strand
TCTAGCGGACGATCAGCACCGAGCAGAGCGCTTGGTGCGAAACGGCGCTGGAGACACTTCCCAGATAGCGTTCTTTCGCGGCGGAGTGGCCTCGGGTTCCCACCACGATGAGCTCGGCTCCCATCGTCGTCGCAAACTGAACGATCTCCTCGGCCGGGTTCCCAAGGAGAACGACTTCGTGAAGCTTGCTCTTCGCTTCGGCCATGCCCCCAAGCGTCTTCTCCAGGATGGGCTTCGCCATTTTCGTAACTCGATCGTCGCCAGGGCTGGTCGGGAGACAGAGCACGTCGCCATAGACCTCGGGGTCGGGCGGCAAGGGGAATACGTTGACAACGAAGATCTCGTCTTCGGCTCCTGGGCAGGGGTTGTGCAGAAGAAAGCGAGCGGCTTTCATGCTGGCTTCAGAGCCATCTGTCGCAAGAACGTAGCGCATTGGAACCTCCTCGTATCTAGTTCCTCACGGTAGCTTCTCGTACTGAAGAGCCCCCGGTCAGCCTCCGGTGGCTGCGGGTCAGCCGGCAGGGGATGCCGCTCAGCGCGGTGGTGAGCGCCGAGGGCGACCCGGTGGCGACCGCCTCGATCCCACGGCTCTTGACCCTCTTCATGAGCTACAGCTTCTGGAAGAAGTCGTTGCCCTTGTCGTCCACGAGAATGAAGGCCGGGAAGTCCTTCACCTCGATCTTCCAGACGGCCTCCATGCCCAGCTCGGGGTACTCGAGTACCTCGACCTTGGTGATGTTGTCCTGGGCCAGCACGGCGGCCGGGCCGCCGATCGAGCCGAGGTAGAAGCCACCGTGCTTGCGGCACGCGTCGGTGACCGCCTGGGAGCGATTGCCCTTGGCGATCATGACCTTCGAGCCGCCGAGCGACTGGAAGAGGTCGACGTAGGAGTCCATGCGGCCCGCGGTGGTGGGGCCGAAAGAGCCGGAAGCCATCCCCTCGGGGGTCTTGGCCGGGCCGGCGTAGTAGATGGGGTGGTGCTCGAGATACTCGGGGATGCCCTGGCCGGCATCGATCCGCTCTTTGATCTTCGCGTGGGCGATGTCGCGCCCGACGACCATGGTGCCGGTGAGCGAGAGGCGCGTCTTCACCGGATACTTGGTGAGCTCGGCCAGGATCGCGTCCATCGGCTGATCGAGATCGATGCTCACCGGCTCGCCGCCGTCGGTCGCGGTCACGCTTTCGAGCCAGCGCGCCGGGTTCTTGTCCAGCTTCTCGATCCAGAGACCGTGCCTGTCGATCTTGGCCTTCACGTTGCGATGGGCGGAGCAGGAGACCGCCATGCCCACCGGACAGGAGGCGCCGTGCCGCGGCCCGCGGATGACGCGGACGTCGTGGGCGAAGTTGGGGCCACCGAACTGCGCGCCGAGGCCGATCTCGCGGCTCTCGGCCAGGAGCCGCTCTTCGAGCTCGAGGTCGCGGAAGGCGCGGCCCGCGGCGTCGCCGCTGGTGGGCATGTTGTCGCAGTAGCCGGTCGTCGCCAGCTTGACCATCTTCATGACCCAGTCCGCGCTCGTGCCGCCGATGACGAAGCCGATGTGGTACGGCGGGCAGGCGGCCGTGCCCAGGCTCTTCATCTTCTCGACCAGGAAAGGCAGCAGGGTCTCGGGATTCAGCAGGGCCTTCGTCTGCTGGTAGAGGCTGGTCTTGTTGGCCGAGCCACCGCCCTTGGCGATGAAGAGGAACCTGTACTCGCCACCGTCGGCGGCGTAGAGGTCGACCTGCGCCGGCAGGTTCGTGCCGGTGTTCTTCTCTTCGTACAGGGTCAGCGGCGCCGTCTGCGAGTAGCGCAGGCTGTCGGTGGTGTAGGTGTTGAAGACGCCTCGGGTGAGGGCCTCCTCGTCGCCGCCGCCGGTAAACACCCGGGCTCCCTTCTTGGCCACGATGGTCGCGGTGCCGGTGTCCTGGCAGAGGGGGAGTCGGCCTTCGGCCGAGACCACCGCGTTCTGGAGCATGGCCCGGGCGACGTAGCGGTCGTTGCCGGACGCCTCGGGATCGCTCAGAATGGCGGCCACACTGGCGTTGTGCGACTCGCGAAGGAAGAACGACGCGTCGTGCATCGCTCTCTCTGCCAGAAGGGTCAGCCCTTCGGGTCGTACGACGAGCATCTCTTCGCCGCGAAATGTCTCCGCGCCGACGAAATCACTCGTCAATAGCTCGTACTCGGTGTCGTCCTCGCCAAAGCTGGCGAGCGGCTCGTATGCGAAGTCGACCATTCTGGGCCTCCTGAGGATCATCGGCGGTATCGGTCCACCGCCAATCCCCACGCTACCCGTCCGAGCTGTTGGCGTGCACCGCCTGAGGGGGCGGGGGTGCGGAGCCATGGAGCGCCTGCTGCGCATCTTCAAGAGCCCCTGGCCGGGCATCGTGCTTCCACACGTGGCCTTCGCCCTGATGCACATCAAGGACGGGTATCGGTCTTCAGGCCGCCGCCGCTCGTTGGTGCCTTGGAGGTGCGACCCGCTCCGTGCGGCGAGCTTGCCGATGCGCCCGGGAGATCGAGCCGAAGGGCGAACGACCTTGTCCGTGCAGGCACTGGGCTAGAATCCAAAGTAGCCCTGGGTTCGGCCCTGGCTTCGGTCCGCATGCTGCAAGGCAAGATCGCCCACTATGAAGTGCTCGGTGAGCTCGGCGCGGGAGGGATGGGTGTGGTGCTGCGGGCTCGCGATACGCGGCTTCACAGGGAAGTAGCGATCAAGTCGCTGCCGGACGGTTTCGCGGCCGATCCGGAACGGATGGCGCGTTTCGAGCGCGAGGCCCGGACGCTAGCCTCGCTCAGCCACCCCAACGTCGGGGCGATCTATGGCCTCGAGAAGGACGACGGTCGCCAGTACTTGATTCTCGAGCTCGTCGAGGGTCCGACCCTCGCCGAGGTGATCGCTGGCGGCCCGCGGCCGCTTGCCGAGGTGCTGCGCGTCGCTCGGCAGGTCGCCAAGGCGCTGGAGGCGGCGCACAGCGCCGGCATCGTCCACCGTGACCTCAAGCCGGCCAACGTCAAGCTGACGCCGGACGGCAGGGTCAAGGTGCTCGATTTCGGGCTCGCCAAGCCGGCGACGCTCGGCGGCGACGCGAGCAGCGCGTCGGTGCTCGAGCGGTCGCCGACCCTCACCCAGCAGTTGACCGAGGCCGGCGCTCTGCTCGGCACTGCCGCCTACATGAGCCCCGAGCAGGCCCGCGGCCAGGACGTCGACCCACGCGCCGACATCTGGGCGTTCGGCTGCCTGTTGTACGAGATGCTGACGGCCAGGCGTGCCTTCGAGGGGGCCACCGTGGTCGATCTCTTGGCGGCGATCGTCGACAAGGAGCCCGACTGGGGGGCGCTGCCCGCTGAGCTGCCGGATCGGTTCATCCGTCTGCTGCGCAGGTGCCTTCGCAAAGACGCACGCCAGCGCCTCCACCACATCGCCGACGCCCGCATCGAGCTCGAGGAGCTCGCGAGCGGCGAGCCGGACGATTGGCAAGAGGCGGACCCTGAGTCGGAGGCGCAAGCTCCAGGCTGGAAGCGCATGCCGTTCCTGTCCTGGGCGGTGGCGGGAGCGATGGCGGTTGCGCTCACCCTGGCGCTGCTCCAGGGCCCGGCGCCGTCACCGGCTTCGCGGCCAAGGGTCCGTTTCTCGATTCCTATCCCCGAGGGTGAGCATATGGGCACTGGCGGTGCCGGCGTGAGCATCTCGCCCGACGGACAGCTCGTCGCCTTTGCTGCCAATCA
Source organism: Acidobacteriota bacterium (assembly GCA_024638355.1). GTDB lineage: Bacteria > Acidobacteriota > Thermoanaerobaculia > Multivoradales > JAHEKO01 > JAHEKO01. The sequence goes on along the minus strand of JAHEKO010000020.1, from coordinate 14,617 downwards.
CATCTACCTACGACATCTCGACCGGCTGGATGTCGAGCTTTTGGCCGGTACCGAGCAGGGCCTCGTTCCCTTCTTCTCGCCAGACGGCGGCTGGCTGGCGTTCACCCAGCAAGGCAAGCTTCGCAAGCTGCCGGTCTCGGGTGGTGCCACCCAGGTGATCTGCGATGCGAACTGGGGAGCGGGCAGCTGGGGTGCAGACGGCACGATCGTCTTCACTCCGGATTACCTCTCGGGACTATGGAGGGTATCCGCGGACGGTGGCGAGCCCGAAATGCTCACCGCTGCCGACCAGGATCTCGGCGAGCTCGGCCACTTCTGGCCGCAGCACCTACCTGACGGCGAGCACGTGATCTTCACCAGCTTCTCGAGTCCCCGCGAACGAACGCGCATAGAGGCGCTGTCGCTGCGAACCGGCGAGCGCAAGGTGTTGGTCGAGCGGGCGACCTTTGGTCGCTACTCCCCAAGCGGTCATCTCTGGTTCGTGCGCAGAAAGACGATGATGGCGGTCGCTTTCGATCTCTCCAGCCTGACTGTCAAGGGCTCGCCCGAGCCGGTGCTGGAAGGGGTAACCGAGGACCTCGCCGAGGGCGACTCGATTCTGGCGCTGTCGAGGACCGGCACCCTGGTCTACGGCCCCGGGGCGGTACTCGACCCCGAGGAGCACCTGGTCTGGGTGGACCGCAAGGGGCGCGAGGAGCTGGTGATGGGCGAGACCGGCCTCTTCGCCTCGCCGAGGCTGTCACCCGATGGCGAGCGCCTGGCGGTCACGGTCGAGAGCGAGGATCTCGACGTCTGGATCCTCGACCTCCAACGAGGCGTCTCCAGTCGGCTTACGCTCGAGCCGAGTAACGAGCTCTTCCCAACCTGGAGCCCGGACGGCCAGCACATCTTCTATGCGGCCGAACAGCCGACGTACACCGTCCATCGGGTGGCCGCCAACGGCAGCGCCTCACCGGAGCAGCTGGTCGAAACCGGACTCGATCAGATCCCACAAGCCGTGACGCCCGACGGCCGACGACTGATCTTCGTCGAGCTCACCGCGACGACCGACCGCGATCTGATGTCGCTGGATCTGGAGGATGGGAGTCCCCCGCGAGCCTGGCGCCGGACGCGCTTCCGGGAGAGCCATGCCGACGTCTCGCGAGACGGACTGTGGGTCGCCTACGTCGGCACCGACTCGGGCTCCCAGGAGGTCTACGTCCAGCGGCTGGACGGCAGTAGCGGTCGGGTCCGGGTATCGGTCGACGGGGGCACCGAGCCGCGCTGGTCGGCCGACGGACGCGAGCTCTACTACCGCCAAGCTGCAAAGATGATGAGCGTTGGGTTCGACCCGGCCCGTGCCACCCCCGGTCGCACCGAGGAGCTGTTCGAGGGACCCTACACGCACGGTCCCCTGTACTCCGACTTCGACGTTGGGGCCGACGGTCGCTTCGTGATGATCCGCCCTGCGAATCCCGAGATTCGCCAGCACCTGGTAGTTGCTCTCGACTGGCAGGCCGAGCTCGAGCGCCTGGTGCCAGGGCTGGCGCAGAAGGACTGAAGCGATGGCGCCGGCCAGCGGACCCCTGTAAGACCTCCTTAGAGGGGCTCTCGCTCAGTATCAGGTTGTCCTCGAGGGTTCGCCGAACCGGCTGAACGCCCTTCTCGGCGCGGCCAGCGCCGCTGCGCAAGCGGGGGAGTCAGCTCTCGCGGATCACTACTACCAGAGTGTTCGCCACCAGACGGGGTCGGGCAATCGGCAGCGCATGGGCCTGGAGCCGGCGTGGGCTGCCGGCACCGACTGAGCCCTCGCGAGGGGTTCTGCGCGTGACGTGAGCTGCTTGCGATGGCAGTGCACGGTGCCTATACTCTCCGCAGCGATCGCCCCCGACGGCCCTCGGTCAGCCTACAGGTCAAACAGAGCCGGGAAGCCCTGGTGCGACGTCCGGTCTTTTCGACGCGCGAGCGCGGTGTTCCCGCGGGCTCACGCCTCGCACCCGTTTGAACGCCGTGCTGAGCGCGTAGGGGCTGCTGTACCCGACCTGGGGAGCGACCGTGCCGACGGTCGCGTCCGGCTCGCACAGAAGATCGGCCGCCAACGCCAGGCGCCATTCGGTGAGGAACGCCATCGGCGGCTCTCCTACGACCTCGCGGAAGCGGCGGGCGAGCGCCGCGCGCGACACGCCCGTCTCGCGGGCGAGATCCGAGAGCGTCCACTGGCGGGCGGGGTCCTCGTGCATGATGTGGAGAACGCGTCCGACGACGGGGTCGGCCTGGGATCGATACCAGGCCGGCTCCTTCGCTTCCGGTCGCGCGAACCAGGCGCGGAGCGCCCGCATCAGGAGCAGGTCGATCAAGCGGTCGAGCACGGCCGCTTGACCGGGTCGGTCTTCCACGACCTCGTCGCACAGCACGGAGAAGAGGGGCGACTCCCACTCCTCCTTCGAGAGCCGGAGAAGCGGCGGCAGGGCACGCACCAGGCGATCGCTCAGGTCGCCGATCGATTCGTAGGCGCCGACCACGAAGACCGTCGAGCCTTGCGGATCGTTGCCCCAGGTGCGCACACCGAGCATCAGCTCGTCCTCCAGAGACTCGCCGTCCAGCGAGCAGCATCGCTGACCGGGGTGGATCACCACGTCCGGCTCGGTCTCCGGGTCGCCCGCGACGGTGTAGTGATCCGAGCCGCTGGTCACGGCCACGTCGCCCGGGCCGAGTCGTGCGGTCTCGCCGCGGTCGTGGACGATCCAGACCTCGCCGGTCACCACCGCGATCAGCGTGAGCGGCGACTCCGCGAGGACGCGCAACGACCACGGCGCACTCATGACGCAGCGAAGCGCGAACGCGCCGCGGGCGCGGGGTCCCTCGAGAAGGCTCACCAGGGCGTTCACTCGGGCGGATTCTAGCCTGGGAGGGAAACGCAGCAGATTCGAGCATCTCCGGCGTTCGTGGCGAGGGTTGGTGAGAGGGTCAAGCTAGACGATCGCGTATGAAGCTGAGCGCTTCAGCGATGGTCTTGCGCCGAGAGCTTTCCTACACTTTCTTCAGGGTCGCAGAGACGACCCAACGCATTCAGGAAGGAGTCACGAGATGAGATCGCAAGAGCATCCCAATCCCAAGACCCGACGCGCTAGCGCGGAGGCCGAGGTTTCCAGAACCACCCTCGTTCTCGGGGCCACCGGCAAGACCGGACGGCGGGTCGCCGACCGGTTGATCGCGGCCGGACACCCGATGCGTGCGGCGTCTCGCTCCGGCGAGACCCGGTTCGATTGGAACGACCGAGCGACCTGGATTCCGGCGCTGGCCGGCGTCGAAGCCGTCTACATCACCTACTACCCGGACCTGGCCCTCCCCGGCGCAGCCGATACGGTGGGCGACTTCGCCGACCTGGCGGTCGCCAATGAGGTCGAGCGGCTCGTGCTTCTCTCCGGTCGCGGCGAGGAAGGCGCCCGCCGGGCCGAGGACCGCGTTCGCAGCTCGGGCGCCGACTGGACGCTCGTGCGCTGCGCCTTCTTCAACCAGAACTTCAGCGAAACGTTCGTCGAGCCGGTGCGCCACGGGATTCTCGCCATGCCGGGCGGCGACACCGTCGAGCCGTTCCTCGACGCCGACGATATCGCCGACGTGGTGTTCGCCGCGCTCACCGATGACCGTCACGTCGGCCAACTCTACGAGCTGACCGGCCCGCGCCTGCTGACCCTGAGCGAGGCCGCGCGCGAGCTGGCTGAGGCGATCGGACGCAAGGTGCGCTACATCCCGGTGACCGCCGACGACTATGCCGTCGAGCTGGTCCGCGACGGCATGCCCCGGGAGGTGGCCCAACCTCTGGCCGATCTGATCGCCGAGGTCCTCGACGGTCGCAACGCATACGTCACCGACGGCGTCGAGCGGGCCCTCGGCCGGCGGCCACGCGATTTTTCGGAGTACGCCCGCGCGGCCGCCGCCAGCGGCGTCTGGGATCTCGAACGCAAGGCGTCGTGAGGAGGAGAGAGTGAGTATCTTCCAGCTTTCGCTGATGGCCGCGGCGCTGCTCTGTTCGCTGGTGGCGGGGCTCGTGTTCACCTTTGCCGTGGTGGTGATGCCGGGTATCAGAACTCTCGGCGACGGAGAGTTCCTGCGGGCCTTCCAGGTGATGGATCGCGTCATCCAGAACAACCAGCCCCTCTTTCTGGTGGTGTGGATGGGCTCGGTGATCGCGTTGCTGGCCGCGGCTGCGCTCGGTATCGGGCAACTGGAAGGGCTCGGGCGCCTGCTCCTGATCTCGGCGGTGCTCGTCTACCTCCTCGGCGTTCAGCTGCCGACCGTCAGCATCAACGTCCCCTTGAACAATGCGGTGCAGGCCTTCGACATCGGGGCCTCGGACGATGCGGCGCTCGGGGCTGCGCGCCGGGACTTCGAATCGCGGTGGAACCGCTGGAACTCGATCAGGACGGTCCTGGCGATCCTGGTGTCCGTGCTGCTCCTTCTCGTGCTCCTCAGACTTTGAGGGGCATGCGGGGACGCCCTGTCTCCACGCCGCGATTCGAGTAAGGTGGCGTACGTCTCGGCGCACGCCGCGCCATAGCCTTCTGTCACCGAGGAGACCCGATGAAACTCGCGATCCTGTCTACCGCACCCAATGCCTACAGCACCGGCCGCCTCAAGCAGGCTGCGCTCGAGCGCGGGCACGACGTCAAGGTCCTGAACACGCTCCGTTTCGCGATCGAGCTGAGCCATGGCGACCCGAAGCTGCACTTTCGGTCGAAGATGCTCAGCGCCTACGACGCGGTGCTGCCCCGCATCGGGGCCTCGGTGACGTACTTCGGTACCGCCGTCGTCCGTCAGTTCGAGCAGATGGACGTGTACACGCCGAACACCGCCAACGGCATCTCCAACTCGCGCGACAAGCTGCGCTCGCTCCAGATCCTCAGCCGGCATGACATCGGCATCCCCCAGACTGCATTCGTTCGCGACCGAAAGGACGTTCTGCCCGCGATCGAACGGCTCGGCGGAGCGCCGGTGATCATCAAGATCCTCGAGGGCACCCAGGGCGTCGGGGTCATCTTGGCCGACACCACGAAGGTCGCCGAGGCGATCATCGAGACCTTGCAGAGCACGAAGCAGAACGTGCTGATCCAGGCCTTTGTGAAGGAGAGCAAGGGGCGGGACATCCGCGCGTTCGTCGTCGGTGACCGGGTGGTGGCGGCGATGCGGCGTGTCGCCCAGGGCGACGAGTTTCGCAGCAACGTGCATCGCGGCGGCAAGGCCGAGCCCATCACGCTCGACTCCAATTTCGAAGAGACGGCGATTCGAGCGGCGCAGATCATGGGTTTGCGAGTGGCCGGAGTGGACATGCTCGAGTCGTCGAGCGGCCCGCAGATCATGGAAGTCAACTCCTCGCCCGGGCTCGAAGGCATCGAAGGCGCGACGCAGCTCGACGTGGCGGGCGCGGTGATCGATCACATCAGCAACCAGGTCGCCTTCCCCGAGCTCGACGTTCGGCAGCGACTCACCGTCTCGGTAGGCTACGGCGTCGCGGACCTGATGATTCCGGAGGGCGCGGTGCTCGAGGGCAAGACCATCCAGGAGTCGGGGCTGCGAGACAAGGACATCGTGGTGCTCAATCTCCACCGCGGCACCTCCGTGATCTCCAATCCGAAGGGCACGCGGGTCCTCGAGGCGGGCGACAAGCTGCTGTGCTACGGCAAGCTCGACTCCATGCGGTCGATGGTGCCCGAGCGACGCAGGTCGCAGCGCAAGAAGGTCGGAGTGCTCCATCTCCCGGAAGACCCCGAGTAGGCATCAGCCGAGTACCGTTACATTGAAGCGTTGGTGCAACGACGGGGCGGCCACGCCGCTCGGGACGATTCCCGCCTCCGTCGCGGTTCGAATGGTGGCAAGATCCGGGCATGAGAATCGCCACCCGGCTGTCCGGCATCACGCTGTCCGACACGCAGGACCGCCCCGTGCGGCTGGGCTCGCTGTGGGCCGAGCGACCCGTGGTGCTGGCCTTCGTCCGCCACTTCGGGTGAATGTTCTGTCGTGAGCAGGTTGCGCAGTTGCGCGACCGGATCGAAGACATCCGCGACCGGGGCGCGGAGGTGGCCGTCATCGGCAACGGCGCTCCGCAGTTCGCCGCCGCCTTCGCCGACGAGCTCGAATTCGACGGCCGGCTCCTCACCGACCCCGATCTCGTCTCGTACCGCGCCGCCGGCTTGCGGCGGGGTCGGGCCGCGGCGCTGTCGCCCCGGCTGCCGCTGAACGCGGCGCGCGCCCTCCTCGACGGTCATCGCCAGAAAGCGATCCAGGGAGATCCCTGGCAGCTCGGCGGCGTGTTCGTGATTCGGCCCGAGGGCCAGCTCACGTTTCGCCACGTCAGTCGAGAGGCCGGCGACCACCCACGGGTCGACGACGTCCTGGCGGCGCTCTCCGAGTCCGCGCCGGCGCTCGCGGAGGGCGAGGCGGCGCCGGGCTTCCTGGCCGCGGGCATCGGCAGGACGCTGAGCCTCTTCGCCGACCCCACGATCGTGCTGTCGTTCAGCCGGCCGGGATTCCAGCTCCACTCCCTCCGCTTCGACCCTCGCGATCTCGATGTCGATCTCGCCGGCCGGCGCTGCCTGGTGACCGGCGCCAACTCGGGACTGGGGTTCGAGACCGCGCTGGCGTTGGCCGATCTGGGAGCCGAGGTCGTGATGCTCTGCCGCAGCCTCGAGCGCGGTGAGGAGGCGGCGGAAGAGATCCGCCGGCGCACCGGCAGTCCGCGTGTCGAGGTCGCCAAGGTCGATCTCGCGAGCTTCGACTCGGTTCGACGCGCGGCGGCCGAGTTGGCGGACTCGAGGGCGGACGTTCTGGTTCACAACGCGGGTCTGCTCCCGGCCGGGCGCGTCGAGACCCCCGACGGCCTGGAGCTCACCTTCGCCGTCCACGTCGCGGGGCCCCATCTGATGACCCGGCTCCTCGCCCCCCGGCTGGCGCGCTCGGCCGACGCGCGAGTGGTCTGGGTCTCCTCGGGTGGCATGTATGCGAAGAGCCTCGAGCTCGAGGATCCCCAGTGGCGCGACCGCGAATACGACGGCGTCGCCGCCTACGCCGAGACCAAGCGCGCCCAGGTGGTGCTGGCGGATCTCTGGGCCGAGGAGCTGGGCGAGCGGGGCGTGGTGGTCAACTCCATGCACCCGGGGTGGGCCGACACGCCCGGCGTCGAGACGTCGATTCCGGGCTTCCACAAGCTCACGCGTCCCATCCTACGGACGCCCGCCGAGGGCGCCGACACGATTGTCTGGCTGGCCGCCAGCCGCGCCGGTCGCCGCCGAACCGCCTCCTTCTTTCTCGACCGCGAGGCGCGCTGCAAGCACTATCTGCCGTTTACGCGCGAGAGGGAAGCGGATCGTCGGGCGCTGTGGCAGATGTGCGAGCGGCTCACGGCCGAGTGAGCCGGTGCTCGTCCGTGAGCCGAACGCCACAGCGTGGGCAATGACTCATGGACAGGACGCCGCCCATGTACTTGCCGCATGCCGGGCAACGCCAGAAGCTGAGCGCGAGGGCTGTGCCAATCAAGGCCGCCAGAACCAGGCCACCCTCGATCGCCCAAGCCAACGGGAGGCCGAGCAAGCTGACGCCATCTCGACCGCTGAAGGCCGCGGCGACGACTATCCAGGCCAGCAGCACAAGGCAGAGGAGGACGATGGCGATCGAGAAGCGGCGCTTCAGCACCGCGAACTGCTCGACAACTCGCTCGACCTCGTCGTCTGCGCGGTTCATTGAGCCTCCAGGCCTGATTCTAACTACGCAGCGAACGACCGCGCCATTCACGGGCTCGGCCCGGCGGCTTCGGCCGGCCTGGTGCCTCTACGAGCCGGCTAGCGCCGATCTCAACGCTTGAGCTGCGACTTGAAGTAGTTGACCGACTGCCTCAAGGTCTTCCAGACGTGTTCCACCTCGCCTGTCAGATCTTCCCAGGACTCTTCACCCGCGCCCCGCACCTCGCGTAGCTTCTGCCGCGCGTCGGCATAGCTCTTCTTGGCGGTCGACAGTTGGGGCTCCAGCTTGCTCCTGACGGGCTCCGTCACCTCCGAAAGCTTTCTTTCGAAACCTTCGAGGTCCGTATTCCACTCATCCAGCTGCCGCTTCATCTTTTCGACGTACTCGTCTCGCTTGGACACCTGCCCCTCCTTTCACGCGCATCCTAGCAACCCTCGAGGCCGACGCGAATACCTGGACGATGCGCGCCGCGGTTCAGTCGGGTCGAGGTAGGCTTGCGCGGTGACGGCGCTCCCCATCGACATCTGGTCCGACATCGCCTGCCCCTGGTGCTGGATCGGCAAGCGGCGCCTGGAGGCCGCCGTCGACGCCTTCGAGGGTGAGGTGACCCTGACCTGGCGACCGTTCGAGCTCGACCCCAGGGCCTCGACGAAGGCGCCGGAGCGGGTCGACTACGCACGAGGGCTTGCCGCGAAGTAC